>JBARXI010000625.1:0-8633 GCA_049647275.1 Microcoleaceae cyanobacterium | reverse complement strand
CCTACAAATTTTGCTCAAATGGTGCCTGGCGACGGATTTTTCAATACCTTTTATAGCTTAGATTTTTGCCGTCTAACATATCCTACAAATTTTGCTGGGAAAGATAGTTTGATTTTTTCTTATGTAAACCATCAAACTTTGACCAGAACAAATTATGGAACTAACTGTTGAATTCGTGCCAGAGAAATTTCCACCCAGTCAGGACGATAAGTAAGTTCATAATTGAGTTCATAGACGACCTTTTCCAACATATAAACATCCAAAAGTACCTGCATTTCCTGTTCAGTTTTTGGCAAAAATGAACCTGACATTGCATTATTGAAATAGGCTTTAAGAAAAGATATACTCACCCAGCTATACCAGAATGTAGACCATTGTTCCATTGACATCAAGTTGTCCGTGCGAATCATTCCACTTTTAATTTCTTCCCGGAGAGCCACATTAACTACATAATAAAACGACTCCAACATTCCTGCTACATCCCGCAGTACCGAGCGCTTCATTCGGCGTTCATTTAATGGTCGTACTGGTTCCCCTTCAAAGTTAATGGCCACAAAATCTTTACCTGTAAATAGAACGTGCTCTAAGTGATAATCTCCATGACAACGGGTACGCATGGCAGTAATTTTCCGGTCTACTACTGATGCTAAACGTCCCATAATTCTGTCTTCACAATTAATTACAGTTTGAGCTAATTGTTGTGTTTCTGGTGATAGTTCTGATAGGTGTTTTTTCAACCTTAATAAAATTTGCCCAGTCTGGTTTCTCATATACTGATAAACCGACCTTTGGTAAAAAGAAGTAAATTGTTCGGGAGCAAAATTAGGGTTGTTTGAATCAGATGCTAAAGTCTGATGAATGTCTGCTGTTAATTTACCTAATTGTTCTGCCGAACCCAAGTATGAACCTATCAAATCATAGACTTGTTGAGGAATTTCTGTATTGATAGAGTTCCCGATAGTAACTTGGGGAATATCTAATTCATTTACAGCTATTTGCTCCACCATAATTCTTTCAAAATAGCCTCTAAGAATATCCGAAGTATAAGACCAACCATCTCTGGTTTCAGGGATAAACTTATGCAGAATGCCAATAGTGAACAAATTACTTTCTTCACGGTAATATTCTATCGCCCCTGCCGTAGGAGAAATATGTTCTTTAATCGGGAAATCTTGACTGTTTACTTTCTCAGTTAAAAACCGACCAATTTCCAGGTCTGGATTAATACCTGTTTCTAACTTCCGGAATAACTTAAACATAAATTTATTCCCGTAAGAAATCAAATTTTTATTGTGTTTTCCAGATAAGAGTTGAGGGCTAATATCTCCTGTTGCAGTCTGCATTATCTCCGTGAGAATATTCGTAGCACTGGCTTGAATTACGCCTTTATTACCTTGATATTTCAGCTTTTTCTGAATTGCCTCTAGAGGCATTGTCAAAAAGTCTTTGTCTCCTAAAACATCAAAGATAATTCCTGGTTTCTCTTGGTTTTCTACTTGCAATTTAGCTATTACTCGATCTGGAGAAACTTTTGAATCAATTTCTTCTCGATTTTGAGCATAACTAAAAGGAATTAGATATGTTTCAGTTGCTCCTTCTGTGTAGTGAAACTCCAAAAACACCAATGCAGTTTCTTTCTGTTTATAATTCACAGAAATAACTTCTGTAATTTCCGTTGACTGGATAACTTTATTTTTCCCACCAAACCAGGAAAAACCACTTAAATAGTTAGGCAATATCGACTCTAAACTATCCTTACTTTCCGACTGAGAAAATATATTTTTCCAGTTTCCAGCTACAGTCAAAGTAGGAGGTTCGGCAAAAGGTCTTGGTGTTTCAACATAAGTTTGTTGAAGTTGTAAAGTAAACCAATAAAAAGAATAGGGAGTCAAGCTAAAAAAGTATGGAGATTCTTCAATGGCGGGAAACTTAGTCCGACCAAAAATTTCCACCGGAACCATTCCTTTAAAAGCTGATAAGTCCACATATGCTGTTTGGACTAATCTAGACAGATTAGCAACTACTAAAATATGCTCACCAGAGTAGGTACGAGTGAAAGCCAGAACTTTTCTATTTTCGGGGTGCAAAAGTTCAAAGGAGCCACGGCCAAAAGCTTGAAAACGCTCTCTAGTTGAGATCAAACGCTTCATCCACCACCACAGAGAATTAGAATTAGCTTGTTGAGCCTCAACATTAATTGCTTCGTAGTGATATTCAGGGTCAACAATAACAGGAGCATATAGTTTTTGAGGGTTGGCGCGACTAAAGCCAGCGTTGCGGTCAGCACTCCATTGCATGGGAGTACGCACGCCATTGCGATCGCCTAAATAAATATTATCTCCCATACCTATTTCATCACCGTAATATAAAACGGGAGTTCCAGGCAAAGATAATAACAAACTATTCAGAAGCTCTATTTGGCGACGGTCATTTCCCAAGAGTGTTGCTAAACGGCGACGAATACCCAAATTAATTCTGGCTTGGGGGTCTTGGGCGTAGACTTTATACATATAATCTCGGTCTTCATCGCTCACCATTTCCAATGTCAGTTCGTCATGGTTACGCAAAAACAAAGCCCATTGACTGTTGCTTGGTATAGAAGGAGTTTGATTGAGGATATCAGAAATAGGGAAATTATCTTCCATCCGCAAAGCCATAAACAAGCGAGGCATGAGTGGGAAATGGAAATTCATGTTACATTCATCTCCACTCCCATAATATTTAGCAGCATCTTCGGGCCATTGATTAGCTTCTGCCAATAACATTCGGTTGGGATATTTACTATCGATATGCGCCCGTAACTTTTTGAGGAAGGCGTGAGTTTCTGGTAAATTTTCGCAGTTTGTTCCTTCGGCAACGCATAGATAGGGAACTGCATCAAGACGCATACCATCAACTCCCATACTCAGCCAAAAGTCTGCCAACTCCAAAACTGCCTGTTGTACTGCAGGGCTATCGTAGTTGAGGTCTGGTTGGTGGGAAAAGAAGCGATGCCAATAATAAGCTTGAGCTACAGGGTCCCAAGCCCAATTTGAGTTTTCAAAATCTTGGAAAATAATCCGGACTTCTGGGAATTTATCGGGGGTATCGCTCCAAACGTAAAAGTCTCTTTCTACACTATCTTTGGGAGCGTGACGCGCCCGTTGAAACCAAGGGTGTTTGTCTGAAGTGTGGTTGACTACTAGCTCGATAATAACGCGAATACCTCTGTCGTGGGCAGCATCTAAAAGTTCTTTGAAATCTTCTATATTGCCGTAGATGGGGTTAATACTTTTATAGTCGGCGATGTCATAACCATCATCCCTCAGTGGAGACGGGAAAAATGGCAGAGTCCAAATTGCTGTTACTCCTAGGTCTTGTAAGTAATCTAATTTTTCTTTAAGACCTCGCAAGTCTCCAATACCATCACCGTTGCTATCGGCAAAGGCTCGAACTGGTACTTCATAAATTATTGCATCTTGAAACCAAAGTGGATCGTTTTTTAGCATAGTAGGATTCTTACTTGAGATTTACTATTGAGAGTTGCCGATTTTTTTGACGGGAAAATATCTGGAAAACATCCAAAACTTTCCATCATTTATTACACATTTTTTTTGATTGTGTATGATTTGAATTTTTGACTTCTGAGTCTAGAGAGAATTTACATTATTTTTCTTTGATTTGCTAATTTATTTTATTTCAAAAAGTCAATCAAGATTAATGTCTGTTGTCTGGTATCTGGCTTTTTTTTTTCTACCAATAGTTAGAAAAAAAAGCCAGGGATTGTTCACAAGAGAGATTCCTGTTTATGTTCCCCTACATCAGATTTACTAATGATTATTTTTATCCTATCTGTTTCCCAGAACAAAAGCAATATCTTATTTAATCTTATTAGTAGTACCGATAATAATGTCAAAATCTACTACTTACTGATGTGCTACTGCTATCTTTTTTAAAAAAGCAGAGGTAGTTAGAGATTTGCCTCGCCAATTACCATAAATTAGTAACTATCTGCAAATTTAGGTATGACTAAATACTATTTTTAGATTGTAACTTGAGATAACTTTATTACTATACCAAATTCTGGTAGTTTAGCTTATATACTGACAATATTTTTAACTGTGCAAATTTGGTAATTGTCTCTGGGAAAAATGTCCGCAGCGAAAAAAGTTTGGATTTTAGATTTTGCTGCAAAATCAAATATTTTTGTCCAGGTAAATTTGGCCTTAAGGTGGTAGATATAAACTCCGACATTTGTGCCCAAACCTAGCTCTAGGAATAGCTAAATTCCCTCCCAGCAGTTTTTTCTGTCTCGATTACCGAAAATTTTGGGTTTAAAGCCCCGTCCTTTAGCGGAGCGGAGGACGGCTTTCTATATTTAGTGTTGCTACTGTAGTTTTTTGTGTTATACTTATTTGCGTAGTAGGTCGATGACGCAAGATGTTTATTTTAGAGTACAAGCTTAGAGGCAAAAAAAACCAGTATCAAGCTATTGATGAGGCTATTCGTACCGTTCAGTTTGTGCGAAACAAGTGTCTTAGACATTGGGAAGACAATCAAGGTGTAGGACAGAAGGATATATATAAGTATGTCACTGAATTAAGAAGTGAATATCCCTTTGTCAAAGCTCTTAACTCTACAGCTTGTCAACAAGCTTGCGAACGTACCTGGACTGCAATTATTAAGTTCTACAATAACTGTCAAAACAATATTCCTGGTAAGAAGGCATATCCAAAATACTCTAAACGCACTCATTCTGTCGAGTTCAAAAAGTCAGGTTGGAAACTCAATCGAGACACTAAAAGAATAACTTTTACTGATAGTAAAAACATTGGTGAATTAAAGTTAATTGGTAGTCGAGATTTATATTATTTCCAAGAGTGGCAAATTCAACGAGTTAGAATAGTTAGACGTGCTGACGGATATTTTGTCCAGTTAATTTTAAAGCTTGATGTCAGAGAGATAACCCCACAGTTAGAACCTACTCAGAAATGTATAGGTTTAGATATGGGCTTAAAATATCTGTATGCTGACAGCAATGGGGAAGTTATAGAACCTCCTAAGTATTATCGCAAAGCAGAAAAACGTCTTAATAAACTTAATCGAAGAAAGTCTAAAAAGTTTATAAAAGGCAAGAGACAGTCTAATAACTACATAAAAGCTAGAAAAAGATTTGCTAAGGGACATTTAAAAGTAAGTAGGCAACGAGAAGAGTTTTCTAAGAGATTAGCACTCCGTTTAATTCAGTCAAACGACTTGATAGCCTATGAAGATTTAAAGGTCAAAAACCTGGTGCGTAATCAGAAACTAGCTAAGAGTATTAATGATGCTGGTTGGTCACAATTAAGAAAATGGATTGAGTATTTTGGGGTTAAATATGGTAGGTTAACCGTTGCTGTAAATCCTGCATATACAACTCAAGAATGCTTCAATTGTGGTCAACTAATTAAGAAATCTCTATCAGTGAGAACTCATATTTGTGCTTGTGGATATACAGAAGATAGAGACACAATGGCAGCATTAAATATACTCAAAAAAGCTACCCAAGGGCATTGGGGAAGTTGGTCAGAAGACCTTAACGCTTGGGGAGATTCGACCTCTATTTTGGTTGGTAGTAATACCTGTCAAAGTAAGTTGAGTCTGTGAACCAAGAATCCACTCGCCTTGATAGCAGTGGAGTGTCAAAATGTTTAACAAAAGTAATTAAATTTTTCAGAAATTTTATGAATCTCAAAACAATATCGCCGCCACCCCAACAAAAATTCTCAAATGTCATCGATACCAAACCAGAACTAGACACCCTAGAAAAAGTTACCCAAAACAAAGGATTACAACTAGAGGTCAAGGCAGACCTACTTCCATCTCCAGCTCCTCCACCACCTATAAACACTAACGCTCTACGCTATGACCCAGAGGCGATCGCTGCTTTCTACAGCAAACGTCCCCTCCGAGTCTGGGGGAGACGACTAAGTGTTTTATGGACTTTTGTTTGGTTTGGTTTCAGTATATGGTGGGACAAAAAAACTGGTAAAGTAGCTAAAAATGAACCTAAACGGGCTGCACGGTTAAGAGAAATATTAACGGATTTGGGTCCTGCTTTTATTAAAGTGGGACAAGCATTATCTACTAGGCCAGATTTGGCTTCTCCCATCTATTTAGATGAACTGACTAAATTACAAGACCAATTACCTCCTTTTCCAAATGAACTAGCTTATCGTTTTATAGAAGAAGAATTAGGTGCGCCTCCAGAATTAATTTATACGGAATTAACTCCTAATCCGATCGCTGCAGCTTCCCTGGGACAGGTTTACAAAGGTAAGCTTAAAACTGGTGAAACAGTGGCAGTTAAAGTACAACGTCCGGGTTTAGCTGAAAGTATTGCTTTGGATATTTATATATTAAGAAGACTGGCTATTTTTGCACATAAAAGTATTAAGCAACTCCGCAGCGATCTAGTAGCTATTATGGATGAGTTTGGTACTCGGATATTTGAAGAGATGGATTACACTCAAGAAGGTCGTAATGCGGAAAAATTTAAGCAGCTCTACGGTCATCTTCAAGATATTTATGTTCCTAAAATTTATTGGGAATATACAGGTCGTCGTGTCTTGACGATGGAGTGGATTACGGGTACTAAACTAACAAATGTAGAAGCGATAAAAGCGAAAGAGATTGATGCTAAATATCTGATTGAAGTGGGTGTGCAATGTTCTTTGAGACAGTTATTAGAACATGGTTTTTTTCATGCTGACCCTCATCCTGGTAATTTATTAGCAAGTCCGGATGGTAAGTTAGTTTATCTGGATTTTGGCATGATGAGTGAGGTTAAACCTTATCAGAGATATGGTTTATTGGAGGCTGTTGTACATTTGGTAAATCGTGATTTTGAAGCTCTGGCTCATGATTATGTGAAGTTAGATTTTTTAACTCCTGATACTGATTTAACTCCGATTATTCCAGCATTGGCTGGTGTGTTTAATAATGCTCTTGGTGCGAGTGTGGCAGAACTTAATTTTAAGAGCATTACTGACCAGTTATCGGCTTTAATGTATGAATATCCGTTTCGAGTACCTGCTTATTATGCTTTGATTATTCGGTCTTTGGTAACTTTGGAAGGTATTGCTATTAATGTCGATCCGAATTTTAAGGTATTAAGTAAGGCTTATCCTTATGTGGCTAAACGTTTGTTAACCGACCAGGCTCCTGAGTTGAGAACTTCTTTAAAAGATTTATTATTTAAAGATGGTGAATTCCGTTGGAATAGATTGGAAAATCTTTTAAGAAATGCTAGTAATAGTGATGATTATGATATTAGTAAGGTATTAGACCAAGCTCTCGATTTCTTGTTATCTGAAAGGGGTGCTTTTATTCGGGTTCGTTTAGTTGAAGAGTTGATTAATAGTGTTGATTTGGCATCTAGAAATACATTTACTAATGCTAGAGCTAAAGTAGGTGAATGGTTAGGGATGAAGACAGAAAAACCCACAGTAATTGTGTCAAAGAATCCAGTAGAGCAAAAGAAAACAGAGCATATTCAACGTATCTGGGAAATTCTTCAAGATACTCCTGGTTTTGATACGATGCAGTTGGTACAGTTAGTGCCTAGTCTATTAGCAAAACCAGAGATGCAAAAGATGGGGCAACAGGTGGCAGGTGGTTTGACTCAACGCGCGATCGCTCGTTTAATTCGTCAGATGCTAGTAGCTCAAGAGTCTAATAATTCTAATGGTAATGGTCATAAACCTCATACTAAAACTCCACTTTCTCTGCCTTATTCTCGTTAAGTTTTTTTTGATTAGTAAATAGTTAATACCAAATCCGCTTTAGTAAGAAGGTATTTAAAAACTTCTAGACTTTGCTATAAATAAGAAGATTGGGAAATAGGGCAAACCTTATTTGATAACCGGATTTGGTATAATTATTAGTTGAATCTATCCCACTATTTTTAACAAGCTTATTTGTTTTAGTAAAGTGTGTTTGAAAAGCTTAATTTTTCGTTTTTAACTCTCAAAATCTTTAGGCTTTTTAGCAAAAATCTTATTAGTTGTTAGTAGTGAAATTTGCTACTAGCAACTTTTTTTTGAAGATACAAACTTACCAGTATAGCGCTACGCGTTAGGGTGTTTGACATTACTCTGTTGCTATAGCAGCCGAAGGAAAGGTTAGGACAGATCAAAAGCTTAAAACTCAGACAACGCAATATTTTTCCTTCTGCCTTCTGCTATATAAATGAATTGAATGCCTATTACATTTTGTGAGCCTCCAACTATTTGGGGTGGAGGTGAGAATAGGTCGCGTCCTCTAAACTAAAAATAACTTTTTTGGAGGCGTTCAAAATGATTGCTGGACTTATGAGGTTTGCTACTCGACGATCCCTTTGAAACCAAATGTATAATCGGAGCTTTTGAATTTTTGCACGCAAGTCATGTATTCAAAAGTTTACTACATTTATATGGAATATGCTGTATTTAAGCTATTGATTCTGACTCCTGAATTTAACGGGCGTGACTCCTAATAAATAGCCTATTTATAGCAATCCTAAATGATTTGTGAAAAATTTAGATGTATTTATTTTGTCTTCTACCTACCACCTAATACCTAACACCTACCACCTACCACCACCAAAAATTTATAACTGAAATAGGATTGCTATA
>JBARXI010000624.1:0-24062 GCA_049647275.1 Microcoleaceae cyanobacterium | reverse complement strand
AGCTAAAAGTTCTTGGCGATCGCCATTATTTCTGACAGGCAAATCTAACATTTGAAAGGCTACAACTTGGGGTTGTTGTTGAAATGAAACAAACAGAATCATCCAGGCAGTGATGACTGCAATAATTCCCTGAAATGTACGTTGATGACCATGTTGAGTAGCAAATGTTCTTAGTATTCTTTGACCAGAATGAACGTACAAACTTGCTAATGCTGAGGGCATAAATACAAATAAAGTTGTTGTGAAAGCCAATATAAATAAAAAGAAAAGGGATGTAAATACATAGCTAGGAGAGTAAGTTAACTCAGAAATAATTCCTCGAAGCCAGTAAAAAGAGAAAAATTCTCGCACTAACATTACGGATACTGGCACGGCATAAAATAGTAGTAAAACTCCCACATATAAACCTGTTAATAACATCAGGGTGTGGGCAAACATTTGTAGCCACGATCCTAACCTATTTCGATTAGCATAACCGTATAACATTTCCAGAGCAAAAGCGATAATACTAATGAAGATTGTGGCTAAAATTAAAGTACTAGCTTGAGTAAGTTCTCGCAGTACAAATAAACGTAACAAACAGAGTAAAAATAGGGGAGCTTCAACGCCGTAAAATAAACGGATTAATTCCAGAGGTTGTTTCCGAAAACGCCATCCACCAATGATAGTAAAAATAGTGGGAATTGCTACGATTCCCATGAAGGTAATTAAAAATTGACTGGGAATTAAACCAGAGAAAGTATCTTCAATTAAAGACCATCCAATAGTTGGTAAAATCCAGAAATATACAATTCCTAAAAATGCTACATTCCAGACCCAAAAGATACTGTAAAAAGTCAGATTCAGAAATTTTTTAATTTTCATAAAATTTACTCCCTACAAATTATTTTAGTAAAATAGATATTAAATCATGTAGGGTGCGTTAGTGGTAACGTAACGCACCATTCCACTTCATCTAAAAATTCAACCTATCCATTGTTTTCGGGATCTATCCCCGCTTCTCGCAATAATTGTTCTAAACGTTTGGCACGTTCTTCAGCAATATTGGCACGACTTTCTGCTTCTAAAGCACGATTTTCTGTTGCCTCAAGTTGTTGCTGAACTTCAATATAATCTGTAAATGGTTGCCCATCAGGACGATACAAAATTAGTGTTTCTGTTGTTAACTCAAACCTAATTCCTAATTTAGGAGAAACAAAACCATTTATTTCATCAATTCTTTCTAGGAAAAGTTCAGAACGTAACCATCCCGTCAAATTATTTTTTTGCGGGTCATATAAATAATATTCTTCTACTGCATAGCGGTCATAAAATAATAATTTGCGGGTCATTTCTTTAGGTGTATTTCCTGGAGAAATAATTTCAAATACTACTTGTGGAGCAATATTATTTTCTTTCCATTGCTGATAAGAACGTCGGTCTCCTTTTGGCACTCCAAAAACCACCATTACATGTGGCGCTTGTCGTAATTTATTATTCCCTTCTAGCGGATACCAAAGTAAATCTCCTGCCACACAAACTTCATTATTATCTGCAAATAACCAAGCTAAATTATAATGAATAACTGTCATCCAACGAAATTTAATTGTATGATCTGCCATAGGTTGGCCATCACTATCGGGATAAACAATTTCTGAGTTAGTTTGGGACAAGGGAAGTTGTATTGTCATATTTTATTTCCTCACGCGCCTCAGTCTTTTTAGTATATAGTATTTAATTAATTCAGACACAGGGGGGATATATGAATATTTTTAAACAATCATTATTTTTTGCTTTCCATAAATCAAGATAGTTGTTCCATAGTCTGTTTTTTATTTTAAAAATATTAGCGAAAGTTGGTATCAATTAAATCATTAGGATATTCTCTGTTTTCTATAATTTTTTGGGTAACTTGAACTACATCAAACTGTTAATAAATTTCGGACAAATTAATTTGATATTTTCCCTTATCTCCTAGATAACTAATATCACGTGAGGAAGCTTGAGACCTGATTTTTTTCAGTTATAAACAAAATTTAGGAACTGGCAGTACCGAATAAATACTGAAATTATCTTTACCGAAAAATTGTGGTAAAAAGCCTCCCCTTTTAAGGGGATAAAGCGGTCGTTTGCGCAGCATTCCGTAGGATGGGATGGCGAAGTTTCGTCGCCATATCCAATCGACCAAGAGAAGAAAAAATTTCTCCTTTGAGTCAATCCTCTTTTTTTCAAGGAGAGGTAATTATTAATTATTAATTATTAATTGTTGAATTTTATCCCTCTTCCCTCTTCCTTCTTCCCTCTTCCTTATTTTTTTAATGGAGACTCTAAATGTTGAAACCAGGAAGACCTAACAGTAACCACAATAATTCCTATGGGTAAAAATAAAAATAATCCAAGCATCTGTAATGCCAATATTCCCTTACTCATTACTACCACCCACAAACCATCTATGACTCGCTGATACAATACCCCGAAAAAAGCCAATAATAATAACCCTAATAAACCAATTTGTTTCTTGGAAATATTACTCATTCCAGTGAAAAAAAACGGACGACGTAACCATTTTACACCCCCTACTAAAATTTGCTCCACTACTATTAAAGTTATTCCAGACGACATCAACTCTAGCAACACTAATAATATAAATAACCAACTAACCTGTAATTCTAAAGTATAAGTAGGAATCAAAATTAGTTTAGCTGCTATGGTGTAGTTATAGAAAGTAAAAAACGGCCACTGGAGCAAAAATTGAGGTAAACTCACCAGATAATTTGGTGTAGTTAAAATTTCATTGACTCCACATAATAATGTTGGCAATAAAAACGCTCCTATCAAAAGCAAAACATATAAACAGACAACTCGCAAAATAGAAGTCAACTTGTCAGAACGACGTAAAGCATAATTGCTAAACAGTTGCAAAACATAACAAAACAACAGCATATTACTCGCGCTTATGGTCGGTGCCAGACCCTTTATTGCCATCAACCAAATAACGGTCATTTGTATTGCCAATAACCAGGTCACGCAACGTCGCCATAATAACTGTACTTTTAACGTAGCTGCTTTTTTGATCTGACGAAAATATATTTCTTCTACCAAACTTTCTCCCCTCGTTTCTGTAGTCTGCATTCTGATTTTTTCATAGGGTCGAAGTAATACACAAACACCAGAAGCAATACCACCTGCAAATGTTAATAACATAGAAATTATTAAACCTGGTGCAGCTAATTTTATCTCCTTAGTAGAATTAATATCTAAACTACGTTGTGCCCAACTGATAACTTCCCGCATTAACTGCGGGTCGTAGGTTTCGATGATATGGTCGGCAGTGCCAGAAATTATTAACAGTCGAGCAGTGCCATTACTGAAACTACCGCAAATATTATTACTGTCGTTGACGCAAACAGGATTTTTGCTACCCGTTGCTTCTTGCAGCATGAGTCGTAAATTTTGGGGGGAATTAATTTGCTCGTAGACACCAGCACCCAAAAACAGATTTCGAGGAGCAGTAGGAGTAGCAGTGCCACTCATACCTAAAATAATTGTCGAACGTAATACTTTTTCTGTTTGCCCCAACCTTAATGCTGTTGCACCACCCATAGAATGACCGAGGATACCAATGCGCTCTTGGTCAAAAATTTCTGGGCGATCGCTAATGTATGCTAGAACTACTTTAGCATCTGCCTTAGTATTTTTTTCTAGGTTTTCTATAGACTTTTCTCTATTTTTCAGTGGGTAAGACTCGCCATAACCGCCAAAGTCAAAGGCGATCGCTGCTATTCCATGTCTTGCCAACTCTACTGCCAAAGGTGTCATCATTTCTTTGCTATTATTTACACCGTGGCACAATAATATTACTGGATGAGGTTTTGCTGTGGTGGGGGTATAGATACGACTGACTAAATTTCGTTGAGAGTCTATTTCAATATTTATAGATTTTACTTCAATGCCGATAGTAGGATTAAATATAATTGATAATATTAAGCCTGTTCCTAACAACAGCAAACTTAGTAAAAATCTATAACGATGCCTATTCATAAATATTGGCCTCAATTTCAGCTAATATGAATTATTGTTCCCTATTTTTGTAGTTTTCTCAACAAATTAACTTTTAGATATAAATTAAGTTTATTATCTAGTTATATATAGCAATTCTAAATCATTTTTCATCAATCAAAACACAGATAAAAAATCTGAGACTCTGTTGTTTTCCGGAGCAGATGAGCTGTTGCCTTTTTGTGAGATCTTTTTACAAGGGCTGAAATAGGACTGCTATATTTTCAAGTAAGTGAGGTACAGTTTTAAATATTAAGTTACTCTTAAAAAGGGGGATTTAGGCGATTCTATTTATGCTTCACATTTACTAACAAATGCTATAATAATTTTATTTTAGTTGTCATATTTTTATGGAAATAGGTAGTTACTCAGTCAGATAAAGTCACATTAAAGAACCAGAATAAACTTCGCTCCTCCCTAACCCCTTCTTAAGCGGGGGAACAAGCGGGAATATAAGTACAATTTTTTTTTTACAAGTAATTAAGGTGACATTATATCAAAAGTCAGAATTTAAAAAGATTAGGTGCTAATTTGAAGAAGCTATTGGAGCTTCAGTAGTCAAAAATTAGCTAAAAAATCTTGTCAAGGAGAAAAAAGAAAAAAAGTCATTTTAGTCAACTCTCTTCTTTTAAGGAGAGGCAATTATTAATTGTTCATTGTCAATTTTTTAGGAATTTATGAATCAAGATTTACAAAATCAAGTATGTATTGTTACGGGTGGTAATTCTGGTGTTGGTTTAATGACTGCTGTTGGTTTGGCAAAAACTGGATGTCATGTATTTATTGCCTGTCGTTCTATTAGTAAAGCAACGAAAGCTGTAGATTATATTCGTCAAATTAGTGGCAATAAAAACGTTGAATTTTTGCCTTTAAATCTAGCTTCTTTAGATTCAGTTCGTCAATTTGTTGATTTGTTCGTAGACAGGCAACTTCCTCTAGATATTTTAGTTAATAATGCCGGAATTTTTAATCAAAGAGGTACTACTCAAGAAGGATTTGAATTAATTTGGGGAACTAACTATCTAGGTCATTTTTTACTGACATATCTTTTGCTAGAAAAACTCAAGAGTTCTGCTTTTAGTAGAATTATTATGGTTGCTTCCGATTTGGCATTAAAACCAAAAACTATTCCCTGGAATTTATTAATTAAAAAAACACCTCTAAATTTTTTAGAACTTTATTCTGTCTCTAAATTATGTTTATTATTATTGACAACTGAACTTGCCAGACAGTTAGAAAATACAAATGTAACTGTTAATGCAGTTCATCCAGGATTTGTACAATCTAATATTACAATTTGGCATAGCCTGAGTAAATATTTAGGTTTAGGAATTTCTCCAGAAAATGGTGCAAATAGTACATTATTCTGTGCAAAGTCTAATCAACTTAAAGATGTAAGTGGTAAATTTTTTAATTCTCAAACCCAGGAAATTCCTTTACCAAAAATAGCAACAGATATTGACCTAGCAAAAAAACTTTGGGAAAGAAGTTTACTCTGGAGTGGATGCCAGAAAAAAATAACTAACGGCACAATTAATTATGATGATTTTTCTGAAATATCCGGTCCTTACACTCTCAAACTAGACAGTCAACAAATTGCTCAGATTACCAAAACAATTCTTGCAGAAGTCTTACCAAAACCTCCAGGTAAATTATTATTTTTACGCCTTTTAAATTTTTTATTAAAATTGAAGTTTGGTTCAGCCTTTCTATTATTAATTCAAATTTGGAAACAAGAATTTCACATGGAAAGACATCTTGATTCCCCTGGGATTTGGAAATTATGTCAGGATGAAAAATTATTAGCAAAATTACAAGAATATTTAGGAGAAAAATTAGTATTATGGCGTTCTGAACTCTGGGTAAATTATCCCGCAAAACAATTAATCCCGTTATGGCATAGAGACTCTTATCCAAAATTGCTTTCTGGTGTAGGTAAAACAATTAATGTTTATATTGCTCTGACTGAAGTTAATGAATTTAATGGCTTTGAATTTATACCAAATATTCATCTCAATGATAACTTATCTGTAAAAATGACAGACCCTTTTAGTGGGAATGATTTCTTTGAAGTTACAGATAAATTGGCAAAAAAAGCCGTTCCTGTAATTCTTAAACCGGGTGAGTTTGTGCTATTTACAGATAAACTTATTCATCGCTCTGTATGTAATACTAGCGGTCAAGTTAGACTATCATTAACTTTACGAATTACTCAACCTAGCGTAGAAGTTTTACCTAATTATAACCCTAACTATCAGCAGCCTGTATTGTTAATACAGCACTAATTCCGTAACTCTAACTGTAGTTGAAAAAATAGTTCGTCTGTTTCGTCATGGTTTAGTCATCCCCGCCAAATATTAGGTCAAAAAAAGTATAAAATAACTACCAAAATACTGCCATATCTAATACAAATTTTGGCCAAACATCCTCACCAGATAATCTTGTCGGAGAGTCTAATATTTCCACATCTTTACCTAGACGATAAATTTCTACTTGCTGAATTTTCCAATTAATTAACCAACCTAACTGCATCCCATTTTCTAGATATTCTTTCATTTTCGCTTTAGTTTCAGATAAGCTGTCAGAAGGTGACATTAATTCCACTAAAAAATCAGGGCAAAGAGGTAAGAATTTTGTTCTTTGTTCGGGAGTTAAATTATTCCATTTTTCCATTGTTATCCAGGCAGCATCGGGAGAACGGTTTGCACCATTGGGGAGTTTAAAACCTGTGGATGAGTCAAATATTTTACCTAGTTTATTTTGTGCATTCCAGTTCCATAGTTGAGCGTTTAATCCAGCATTAATATTGCTAGTTTCTCCTCCTGTCGGCGACATAATAATTAAATCTCCTTTGGCATTTCGTTCAAATTTTAAATCCCGGTTTTTTTGGCATAGCTGAAAAAATTGTTCCTCTGTTAAGTCAACTATTGAGTTAAGGTCGATAGTAAGGTTTGTCATAGTCTAGTTATTTTTTACCTATTCTTTGTGAAGTTGCATCTAAATTTTATTTTTGCTGAGTTTTCCTTCTCTGGAAAAAGATGCTATTTAGTTGAATAAAAAGTCATGCGTATGGGCGAACGCGCCCTTATAACAAAAAGATATCAAAATTATTGGGAAAAAGCAAGCTGATTCTGGTAACAAATTTTTTTTTGAGCTTCACAAAATGAATGCAGCTCACAGGACAAAAATTTTTGGTGTAGGAGTAGTAGGGTGCGTTAGGCACTAGCCGTAACGCACCACTATTAATTCAAAAATTACATAAGGAATTGATGATCAAGTAATCTGTGGGGTGGGTTACGCTTTCCTAAAAAATGGTGCGTTATGCTTCGCTAACACACCCTACTAGACTTATCTATATCCTCTATTCTCAGCCAACCTTTCTTTTTTCGTCTTGCAACTTTCAACATACAATACTCAGTTTCTTCATCTGCTTCTTTCCACTTTCCTGCTGCTAATAAGTCACGCAACTTTTCATAGTTTACCTCTCTAACTGAAACCAAAGGTACATCAGAAGAAGCAGAATTTTTTGGAAGTATTTGATTGTTTTGAGCAGGAGAAACAGAAGAACTACCCAACCCTAAATCAGCCAAAACATCCTCAACCTTCTGATAACGTTGCTTGAGTTTTTGCTCTACCAAACCATCTAAAATTTTCCCTAATTTATCACTAATAATATTTCCATTCAAATAATCTCGCCATATCCATTCCATTTCCATTACATCATACAAATCGAACGGACTCATTTGAGTCAATAAATGCAAACAAACGACCCCCAAACTATATAGATCGCTCGCCAATTTTGGTTTTCCCATCGACTGTTCCGGGGCACAATATTCTGCCGAACCAATAACTGTGCCTGTCACGGTCCGACGTTGAGTTTTCAGAATAACTTTAGCCGAGCCAAAGTCAACCAAAACTAACTTTTTATCCGTCTCTCTCCTAATAATATTATCTGGTTTAATATCCCGATGAATCACATTCTGACCGTGAACAAACTGCAAAACAGATAATAAGTCTATTAACAATTCTCGAATCTGAGTTTCTTTAAAAACGCCATTATTATCTAATTCTTGTTGTAGAGTTTTTCCCTGAATAAATTATTGTACTAAATATTGACGACTATCCACAGTGAAATAAGCATAAAGTTCGGAAATTTGTGGATGCTTTCCTAAGATTTCTAATCTTTCCGCTTCTTGTGCAAATAACTCAGCAGCTTTTTCAACTTTTTCAGTTCCCTGTGGTTGAGGAAGAAACTGTTTAATTACACAAGGAAATTTAGAAGGTTTAAACTCATCTACAGCGAGAAAAGTCCGACCAAAACAACCTTGTCCGAGAATACTTTTTGCCCAATAACGTTCTACAAGTAATAGTTTATTTCCGCATTTTTGGCAAAACTGAGAATAATTATCGGGGTTAATATTCAGACATTCCGGGTTAAGACATTGAGACATAATAGTAAGTTTTTTGAGAGAAATTTCGTGGTGGTTTGGAGAGCAAAGCTCTACTATTTTAACTTGGATAACAGTAGCTCGTAGGGTGGGCAAATATTCAGGAATATCGGGTTGTGGTGAAAGTAACATTTGCCCACCTGAGTGATTCCCAAAACCGATGGGGTGGGCAAATATTGACTCAGTTAGACTCAGCCGACATCAAGTAATCTTTGCTCACCCTACAACTACTTAATATTATGATTTATCAACCAAAGATAAAGAAATTTTCGCCGGATTATTTTTCCCGAAACTTACAGTTAATGTGATAATTTTAGTCTCGGCAGTAGGTTGGAAAAAGCGATAGCGCAACCCAACAGATACCTATTTTTGTTGGGTTTCCTCCGTCAACCCAACCTACATCTTAATGTTTATATTATTACCTTCAACTATTTTGACTTAGATAAATAAATTCTAGAAGGATTATTTTCCCCCGAATGAACAATTATCGTAATAATTTTTGCGTCAATTAATCTTACTTCTCCCGGCGGTTTATCTATACCCGGATTAATTAAATAAGCAGGAAAACAAGCAGCGCTTAAACTTAGTCGAATAGCATTACCTTTTTCAATTTTTATGCAAGTTGGCTGTAAAGATATTTTCACTGGCAAGTCATTAGAAACTACTTTGATATAACCTTGGGTAAAATTATAAACATTGCCGTCTGCTTTAACTTCGGATAACACAGCCGAAAGGTCAAAAGTACTCGTATCTGCCGTACAATATACTTCTACAAAAATATCTCCAGCTATGTGTAAATCTTCTGTTAAAAATTCAGAAGTGTAAGTCAAAATATCGGTGCGACAATCTAATTCTGAACGTTCAAAAGAACCTGCGGGAAATGTGGCATGACCGCCTAATGATGGAACGGGTCGCCAAGGGTCATGTACGAATATATCATCAGTAGAAATATCAGGGCAGCTTTCTGTGAGACTCCCGGAATCTTCTCTCATATTTGCAAGTCCTGTACTGGCTAAATAATAGAACCGATCGTTATTACTCGGCCAGGAATTAAAATTACGCCATTCGTTACTTCCCATCTCAAATAAAGAAATAGGCGATCGCTCTAATATTCCTGTATTTTTTCCTTTGAGAAATTGGTCGAACCATGATATTTGTAAATCATCTATGGGGTTAGAAGCTGCTAAACCATAATTTACGGCTCCGACTTTTCTCCCCCAAGGAATATGAGACCAAGGGCCTACTATTAATTGTTGCAGAAATTTACTGCGAGAAGACATTTCTTGATAAAAATGAATTGTTCCTCGTAAATAGGTATCAAACCAACCTCCTATATGTAGAATTGGTAGGTCTATATTTTCTATATTTGGTGATAAATTTTGCCAATATTCACCAGGTTGATAATTTTCTAACCATTGATGATAAAAAGATTCTTTTGCATACTCATTTATGACTTTTGCATCGGCAGGAGTTGGAGTTGATAAAGGCAGATTTCTCGAAGCTTGATAAAGTTTTTGATAAGCTTTTTCATCTCCTAGTAAACGGGCAGTTTCTGTTGCTAGTTGAATTGCCCAACCTAAGTTAGTTTGTAAACAAAATGCTCCTCCTTCATAAGCCCAGTCTGCATATAAATCGTAACTAATCATAGCCGGGCAAATTGTTTTTAAAGCTGGTGGTTTAGCACTAGCAGCATATAGTTGAGTCATGCCTTGATAAGAAAATCCATACATTCCTATTTCGCCAGTACTACCTGGTAAATTCGCTGCCCAATTAATAGTATCAATTGCATCTTCAATTTCATGGGCAAATAGTTGAAATTCTCCCTCAGATGTACCTCTACCTCGTACGTCTTGAATAATTACAATATAACCATGGGCAGCATACCATTTAGGATGGGCATAAACGACCGTCGAAGCGATCGCTCTGCCATAAGGTTGTCGCATTAATATTACTGGAAATTCACCTTCTGCATCAGGGCGATAAATATCAGCATCTAAGCGTACTCCATCTCTGGTAAATATTGAAGTTGTTTCTTTGGGTAAAACTTTCATTTTAATATTTGGAGGGAACAGGGAATAGTTCAACAATTAATAATTAATTATTACCTCTCCTTGAAACGGATTGGATTGACTAAAAGGAAAAATTTTTATTTTTTCCCCTTTAAAGGAGAGGCTTTAAACCTTAATTATTTGGTAATAGGGAGCAGTCAAAAAAGAAGTCTTCAAATCAACAATTAATAATTAATAATTACCTCTCCTGAAAAAGAAGATGATTGAATAAAAGAATTGTTTTTATTCGTTATCCTTTACAGGAGAGGCTTTAAATCTTAATGGCTCCCTTAGACTAGCTATGATAACTTATTAGCTAATAATTTTTCAAACTTTTATCTAGGTTAAGTGGTGTAACCAGAAAACTAGATTTTTCTCAAAACGGTATTTCTATAATATTGTCACCATTGTCAGGCAAAATTTTTACAGGTTATTTTTTATTATTTTGTCATAACTACTCGCCGAAGAGCTATCTTGATTAATCATTAATTAGTAAAAGAGGATAGGAAGAAAAAGATTTTCGAGCGCTAGTTAAGCAAATATAGTATAAATTTTTCATTTTTATTTTTGGCAAAAGAGCACAGAAAACATAGAATCAAAATTCCTGACTTTTGATTCTATGTTTTCTTCTTCAGTCTTGCTTTTTTATCAAAAATTGTCACAACTTGAGCGAGAAAGAACTTGCATATCTTCTTCATCTAAATCTACTGGTGTTCCGCTACGAATTAGTTCAGCAAAGTCTTCATTTGGCACCATAATACATAAAGTATAAAGACGAGTTGAACCAGTATTTTCTATGACATGAATTCCTGTTGGTGGCACTAGAATACTATCACCAGCACGAAGATTAATAGATTTTCCGTCACATATTGCTCTTCCTTCTCCTTTAATAATAAAGAACATTTCTACCGCTAAATTATGTCGATTTGGAGGCGTTTTTCCTCCCACATCAAAAATTTCTAAACATACAGTTAAAGAAGCATTTGCAATTATGGGGTCGAAAATAATTGCTAATCGATTACTGTCCTGGGGGCTAATACGATATGCTTGATAATCTTGGGCTGACTTAAGCACTGGAATCATGCATTGAGTAATCATTTTTTATGGGTAATAATGTTAATTTATTCACGAAATTATTGATTATTTAGCTGTAGATTTTTTTTAGACACCAGTGGCATCATATCTACTCATATTGGCATTAAAAATTATGGTTTTCATCAGGGAGAAAATAAAAGGTTTTTGACAATTTTACTTTTTTTTTGTTTGAAGTTGATTTTTTTACCTTCTTAACTCATGTCTATTGTTGAGTTTCGGATCTTTTTAACTCCAGCTACAAAGTGCCAATTTTTTGTAATTAGTATTTGACCGAACATGACACTTTTCAGAAAAATATTTATTATTTAATACCCTCTAAAATAGCATGAGAATCTGTTACAAACCCAAAACATTGTTTAACGTTATAAAGAGTAGCTTGCCAACAATATTCTGGGGAAGTAGTAGCAGTGCAGTCTGAAACTAAAATGCAGTCATAACCGAGAAAATTTGCATCTTGTAATGTTGCCATTACACATTGGTCTGCATTCACTCCTGCAAACAAGAGAGTTGTTTTGCCAATATTTCTTAGGATGCTATCCAGAGGAGTATCCCAAAACCCGCTCATCCTATATTTACTCACACGAATATCTTCTGGTTTTTGCTCTAATTCATCAACAACTGCTGCAGCCCAACTGCCTTCTATAAGCACAGGGGCATTATTTTTTGGCAGTGGGTCGCCTAAACCTACACCTTTACCAGTGGGGTTATAAACATGACGTAACCCGGCGCTGATATTCAGTAAGTCGGGGCGGTTTCCCCAGTTGACCCAAATTATCGGGACGTTTTCCCTCCGCATTTGTGGTAATAAGTTTATTAGTGGTTGAATGGGAGACCTTGCGGGTGTGACATCTACGCCAATATGAGCTAACCAACCATCGGGGTGACAGAAGTCATTTTGCATATCTATAATTAGAATTGCTGTTTTGGCTAAATCTAATTTTATACTTTTGGTTTCAGTTTTGACGACAATGGGTTTAGGGGGAAGAGGAGGGCGAGTAATATCTGCTGTTGTCTCATCAACTTTCCAAGCATTGGGTGGTATACCCAGGGTTTCAAGGGAGGAATTTTGCATAATATTATCTGGTGAATTTATCTATTAAATTACGAATAGCATAGATAATTTTGGCATTGGTGAATTAGTGCATGATATTAATCCTAATTATTTAGGAGTCAGGAGTCAGGAGTCAGGAGTCAGGAGGAAAGAAAGAAGAAGAAAGAGTAGTAGAAGGAGAAAGTTTTTTGTTCGCGCTCTTATCCGGACAAAATATCATACCTCAAATCACCAACGCCATAATTTTTATATGTTCTTTCTCATTTTCGTCGATAGTATATTATTAGTTGTATTACTTAATAAATTTTTAATTTCCCTATTATTGTTTGGTTTATTTTTATTTTAAAATGTTTCCATGGTAGATTGAGGGATTAAAAACTTTAAACAACAATAATATTTTTGTCACTTCTCATTATTGGGGATATATAAATTTTTCGAGCCGTTCAATTTTCTTAAATTAGTTCTAAAAAATACCGAATTTTCTATGATATTGTTAATTTCTAAATTACTGCTTGACTGGACAAAGTTGCGTAAATATTGAACTATTTGACGAATTCGAGTTGCTTCTATTGTTATTGATGAAATAAGTTTAGATAAATCTTCTTTCAATAATTCTGAATCAATATTCTCATCAATATCGTCAATATATTCTTTAATTTCTGCTTTTGGCTCTGGATAATATTTTTGATATAGTTCTACTAATATTAGTAGTTGTTTAATATATTCTTTTGTCAAGGCAAGATTAGCGTAGATTAAACCTACAGGACTATTAATTTCACAGGTAACACGTCCTACTAATTGTCTTAAACTAGACATTTTTTCTGTTTGAATTAACTCAGTTTGTTTTTGTTTTAATTCCTCCAAAGTTTGTTGCAGCTGTTTAGTTTCTTCTTTTAATTTAGTTTTCGACTGTCGCCGGGTATTTTCTACTTCCTGACGTTGTTGAATTTCTTGTTCGAGTTGTAAATTTTGATAGTTAACTTCTTCTAAGGTTAAATCTCGACTTTCTTCGGTCAATACTAACCACCTACTTCCCATGCCAATTAATAACAGCAGAGGCAGATATAATTTTACTAGGGTGATTAGCAGTGACTGTGAATTATTCCCTAAATATTGAGATATATCGAGATAATAAATGATTCCAAATATAGCATTTCTCAAATAGATGAGGTACGCGCATTCGTTTCTTTTAGGGAGTAGGGAGTAGGGAGTAGGGAGTAGGGAGTAGGGAGTAGAAAAGAAGAAAAACAACTGTATCTCACGCTTTTTGAGAACCGCTATATTAATCCTACTAACCCAGAAATAAACATGAAAATAGCTAAAAATTTAACCACTCTTAATCCTAGTTTTGACGAAAACTTAGTAGACATAATTTTCCGAGCAATGGTAAGTAATGGTTTTTTAGCTATCATAGTTCAAAAATTTTAGTTTATAAATTAAATATATTGAATTTTTAAGTTCAAATTATGTGAACAAATTTACTGTCTAATCGGAATCTGAATGATCAACTCTACACCATTATTTGGTGTAGAAATACAAGAGAGTTTACCCTGATGTTTTTCAACGATAATCTGATAACTAACAGATAGTCCTAAACCTGTTCCTTTACCTATTGGTTTAGTCGTAAAAAATGGATCGAATAATTTATTTAGTATCTCCGGTTTAATACCAATACCATTATCTACAATAGAAATTTCTACCCAATTATGCTCTAAAAGTTTAGTACAAATTTGAATGATACCAGAGTAATCTTGAAAATTCAAAGAAGTTTGCTTTTGATTGTATTCATTTATCGAGTCAATGGAATTATTAATAAGATTAATAAATACCTGATTCAGTTGACCAGGATAACAATGAATTAAAGGGAGTTGAGCATAATCTTTAATCACTTCAATAGCAGAATGATTAGATTGAGATTTTAATCGATTATTGAGAATTAATAAAGTACTATCAATACCTTCGTGAATATCAACTGTTTTTAATTCTGCTTCATCAAGGCGGGAGAAATTGCGTAAAGATTCAACTATTTGACGAATACGAGTTGCTCCTACTGTCATTGATGAAATAATTTTAGATAAATCTTCTTTCAAGAATTCTAAATCAATATCTTCAATGTATTCTTCAATTTCTGCTTTTGACTCTGGATAATACTGTTGATAAAGTTCTACTAAAGTGAGTAATTGTTTAGTATATTGAGATGTAAACTCTAGATTACCGTAAATGAAACTCACGGGATTATTAATTTCATGGGCAACGCCTCCTACTAATTGCCCCAAGCTAGACATTTTTTCTGTTTGAATTAACTGAGCTTCTTTTTGTTTTAGTTCCTCCAAAGTTTGTTGAAGCTGTTTAGTTTGTTCTTTTAATTTAGCTTTCGACTGTCGCAGGGAATTTTCTACTTCCTGACGTTGTTGAATTTCTTGTTCGAGTTGTAAATTTTGAGAATTTATTTCTTCTACAGCTAAATCACGACTTTCTTCAGTCAATACTAACCACCAACTTCCGATGCCAATTAATAATAGTAAAGGCATATATAATTTGATTAGGGTGATTAGCAATAATTGTGAATTATCCCCTAAATATTGAGATATATCGAGATAATAAATTACTCCAAATGTTAATCCTACTAACCCAGAAATAAACAGAAAAATACCTAAAAACTTAATTACTCTGAATCCTAATTGCGGGGAAAATTTAGTAGAGATAATTTTCTGAGCCATGGTAAGTAACGGTTTTTCAGCTATAGGAGTTAATGCTGTAGTAGTTTCTTTGCAGCGGTCATGACAATGGGAATCTAAGCTACAACATAAAGAGCAAATTGAACCTTGATGAACAGGACAGTCTGCCATGTCTTCCTGTTCATATTTCTGATTACAAATACAGCATTCGAGTGTGTCAGAAAGATTTATTTTTCGATATTGATTTTCCCTAGCAATATAATATTTACCTTTAGTGATAATGGCAATTATGGGAGCAATAATAAATGCTAAAACTAAGGCAATAAAACCACAATAAGCTTGAGCAACAGAGCCAAATACTCCTAAAAAAGCGGTCATTGATACTGCCGAAGCCATCAGCATTGAGCCAAAACCAACAGGATTAATATTATGCAGATAAGCTCGTTTAAATTCAATGTAAGAAGGGCTAATTCCTAAAGGTTTATTAATTATCAGATCGGCAACTAATGCTCCTATCCAAGCAATGGCTACATTAGAATATAACCCTAATACTGCTTCTAAAGTCGCAAATACATTTAACTCCATTAAAACTAGAGCGATCGCCACATTGAAAATTAGCCAAACAACACGACCAGGATGATTATGAGTTAATCGAGAAAAGAAGTTTGACCAAGCTAAAGAACCTGCATAAGCGTTAGTAACGTTAATTTTTATCTGAGAAATAATTACAAACAGAGTTCCTATTACTAAGACAATTTTTGGGTCATCAAATATATCAGCGAACCCAAGTAAATACATTTGTATTGGCTCAGTAGCTTTAGCAAAACTCACTCCATGACTAACAGCAAGAAAAGCTAAAAATGCACCTCCTAATTGTTTGGCTACACCGATAATTATCCAACCAGGTCCGGCTAAAATCATCGCTAACCACCATTTAATACTATTGTTTTTTTGTCGATCTGGCAGAAAGCGGAGATAATCTACCTGTTCGCCAATTTGAGGAATTAAAGAAAAAGAAACTGTTGCTGCTGCTCCAAATAAAAGGGGATTAAATTCTGCACCACTCACCGATTTACCTGCAAAATTTAACCAATTTGATAAAGCATCTGGCTCTTGATAAAGAATAAAAAAATAGGGGGATATGATTAAAGTTAACCAGATTGGCTGAGTCCAAATTTGCAGTTGATTAATTACAGTTACCCCAAAAAATACAATAGGAAGAATTATTAGGGAACAGACTAAATAGCCTAGGTATAAAGGTAGGTGAAAATATAGTTCTAGAGCTTGAGCCATAATTGCTGCTTCTAGGGCAAAAAATATAAACGTAAAAGAAGCATAAATTAGAGAAGTAATTGTGGAACCAATATAACCAAAACCTGCTCCTCTGGTCAGCAAATCCATATCAATATTATATTTAGATGCGTAATAGCATATAGGTAAGCTGGTCAGGAAAATTATTATCCCTACAGTTAAAATTGCCCAGAAAGAATTAGCAAAACCATAACTAATAGCAATTGAACCACCAATAGCTTCTAAAGCCAAAAAAGAAGTTCCACCAAGAGCAGTATTTGCTACTTGAAATTCTGACCACTTCCTAAAAGATTTAGGAGCAAAGCGCAAAGCATAATCTTCTAAAGTTTCTGTGGCAACCCAGGAATTATAATCTCGTCTGACTTTCTGAATTTTTTTATTTGGATTTATTTGATTGTTCATCTTTAGGTAATAGCTGAAAAATTTTAGTTGTTAAAATAATTATTTTTTATGTTTTGGTGCATCTGTGCCAAATTATCACATTTACTTTACTGCCTAATCGGAATCTTAATTATGAATTGTGCACCATTATTTGGTGTGGAAATACAGGAAAGTTTACCCTGATGTTTTTCAACTATAATCTGATAACTAACAGATAATCCTAAGCCTATACCTTGACCTATTGCTTTAGTCGTAAAAAATGGCTCGAATATTTTTTTCTGTGTCTCCGGTTTAAGACCAATACCATTATCTGTAATAGAAATTTCTACCCAATCCTGGTCTAAAAATTTAGTAGAAATCTGGATAATACCAGAGTAATCTTGAACCTTTGAATATTTTTTTTGTTGATAGTATTCATTTATTGAATCAATAGAATTATTAAGAAGATTAATGAATACCTGATTCAGTCGTTCGGGATAACAATCAATCAAAGGGAGTTCAGCATAATCTTTAATAACTTGAATGGCAGAATCAGAAAGTGAAGATTTTAATCGGTTATTCAGAATTAATAAAGTACTCTCAATACCTTCGTGAATATCAACTCTTTTTAATTCTGCTCGATCGGGGCGGGAGGGGTTGCTTAAAGAATCAATAACTTGAAAAATGGGAGTTGCAGCTATTGTCGTTGATGAAATAATTTTAGATATATATTCTTTTAAAAATTCTAAATCAATATTATGAATGTATTCTTGAATTTCTTTTTTTTGCTCTGGATAATGCTGTTGATAAAGTTCTACTAATATTAGTAGTTGTTTAGTATATTCATTTGTAAGAGCAAGATTACCGTAGATGAAACTGACAGAATTATTAATTTCATCGGCAACATCTCCTACTAATTGTCCCAAACTAGACATTTTTTCTGTCTGTAGTAGTTGAACATGAATTTCCTGAACTTTTTCTAGGCTTTGTTGCAGTTGTTTAATCGCTTTTTCTAAACCGTCGGATTGAGTTAATGTGGATTTCTTTGATACATCTAATAACTGTTTTAATGTACTATTTTCTGATTGAAGCTGTTCACCAATTCTATCTTTATCTTTTTGATCACTCTTACTAACTGTACAATTTGAAAAAATATGGTGTTGGTCAAAGGGCAAAATTGCCATTTTGACACTTAATGCTAATGGTTTTAATAAATCAATTGTATCTCTTGGTACTTTTACTTTCAAAAACATCAGAATTACAAACATATTTCCTGATGGTAACAAACCTCCAAATCCAATTACAGATTTAACATTAAACGGAATTACAAATGATTCCTGCGCCGGAATATAAGGGCTACCCAAAGCATCAGCTACATAAAATACGTTGTACATTTTTTGCTCTAAGTCAACTAATAAATTAGGATCTGGTTGTAGCACTTTATCAGGCTCTAAACCTAGTTGGTGTATTAGTTGTGATATCATTGGAATTTTGGCGATCGCTTCTTTATTTACTAGGGGAATTGCTTTGTGTCCAGAGGATTTTTGTCGTGAGTTCCATTCGGCTTTTTCCCCAGCAGTTGCCAGCAAAGTCAAACACTTAAGATTAGGGGTAACTGGTTGATTATTTAATGATTTAGAAGCATATTCTTGTAAGTCTGGTGTCAAGTTTTTATATGGAATAGTTTGAAACATACGGATTAAAACACAGGATTTTTCTTTGGTATCTTGACTAATTAGATTTTCGTACAAATACTGAATAATCCTGTTACTTGCCTCTTCTATCGTATTAGTATATTTTCCTATATGGGCCAAAGCTAACCCACATTTAGACATATCTCTGAGGTAAAATTGAGTTAAATCAAACATTTTTTTCTTTTAAATAATGTTTTATTTCAGTTTAACATATAGATTTTTTTTACCATATAGAGATATAGCAATATGAAATGATTCGTGAAAAAAATGGGCTACTTTAAGGCAGGAGGCAGATGGCAGAAGGCAGAAGGGAAGAGAGAAGTAGGAAGTTTTTAATAATTCCAAGAATTTTACAAATGATTTACGATTGCTATATTTTATTTCTTTTAATACTTTTTTGTGAGGATATGTAAAAATAGATTACCCTACAGCATAAATTCTGAAAACAAATAATACTGGAACAGCTTCCTTTAAAAACTACAACTAGATATAAAGTGATGTAAAAATTAATAAATCATAGGTAGATAACAGTTCTCAGATTAATTATGTATATAGCGGTTCTCATCCTTTATGAAGTACAGTATTTTTTCTATTCCTTCACAGGAGTGCGCATTCCCTCTCTTGGTCGGCGTTCCCTCTCTTGGTCAGCTACCAGGTGCGTCTGTCGCCGACGCGGGTTCCGACCGCTATTTTTGATTCCCTGTTGCCTGTTGCCAAAAATATAAAACTTGTGTATCTCACCAAGAGCGAGAAATGCTATAGTCTTTTTTTCTCTTATATGTTTGTTTTTTATTTTCTATTTCCTCAAATCTAAAACTTGTGTACCTCATCTATTTGATAAATACTATATTTGTATGAATCAGAAATAGATAATCAGGATAATTATTAATATACCTGTAATAAAAATTGCCAAATTATCCATGACTTTTTCCTACTTTACATTGGCAGCTTAATAATAAATTCTTTTCCTTTACCTGAGTGAGATTTACATTCTAATTGTCCTCCATGTTTATGGACTACAATCAAGTGACTCATAGATAATCCTAAACTGTTAGATAATCCTAAACTGTTGCTTTTAGTGCTAGATTTTGTATTGACAAAAGCTTCGTAGAGTTTATCTTTTATGTGTTCGAGCATTCCCGTTCCATTATCAGCTATTCTAATTTCAATCCCATAGGATTTAATCACTGAAGTAGTAATAGTAATTTGATTAGGATTTTGCTGATTTTCGGCGTAACTGCGACGACCTTTTAGGTTGAATTCTTCTAGGGAATCAATGGCATTTACTAATAAACTGATAAAGACTTGATTTAAAGTATTTGGATAACAAAAAATGTGAGGTAAATCTGCATAATTTTTGACAATTTCAATAGCTGGACGCTGATTATTCGCTTTAAGTCTATGTTTTAAAATCATTAGGGCACTCTCTATGCCATCGTTAATATTAAAAGCTACTTTAGAGGTACTATCGGCTCTAGCAAAACTCCGTAATGATACACTAATTTCGCTGATTCGCTCGCTAGCTAGTTTGATTTCAGACAACATTTGAGGCAGGTCTGAAATCATAAAATCTATATCTATATTTTCAGCATCTTTTTTAATTAGAGATCCAGGTTCAGGAAACTGTTTTTGATATATTTTTATATGATTAATCATTGCTTCTATGTATTCTTCTGCGAGATTTATATTACCTGCAAGTATACTAACTGGGTTATTAAGTTCATGAGCAATACCAGCCACTAATGCACCAAGACTAGACATTTTTTCACTTTGAATCAGTTGAAATTGAGTTTCTTTAAGTTTGTCTAGAGATTGAGAAAGTTCTGTAGTTCTTTCTTCTACTCGTTGTTCTAATTCAGATGTAATTTTTTGCAGTGCTATTTCTGTAGCAATTCGTTCTTTTATTTCTTGTTGTAGGCGGATATGTAGATTAATTCTAGCTAAAACTTCTTCGGGATTAAATGGCTTGATAATATAGTCTACTGCTCCTAAACTTAGGCCTTTGACTTTATCTACTGAGTCAGAAATAGCAGTCATAAAAATAACTGGGATATCTTGAGTAAGTTCTGAAGATTTTAACTGATTACAGATTTCAAATCCATCTGTTCCTGGCATCATTACATCTAATATTATTAAATCTGGTAATACAGTTTTTAGCTTTTCAATGGCGCTTTCTCCTGTTTCTGCTACTATAACGTTGAAACCTGACATTTTCAATAAACTAAACATCAGTTGGAGATTTTTATAGTCATCATCTACAACCATAATTAGCTTTTCTTTAGCTTGTGTCATTTGAAATCCTCCTCAGTTTTTTGGTGCATCAAATTTAGAATTTATCCTGTTATCTCTAATTATTTTAACATTAACTTTGAGACCAATGCCATTTCATTATTAACAAAACTTTTTTATCGCATTTCTAAAATAGATGAGCTACACAAGTTTTGTATTTTAGGCAACACTAAAGTTGGGAATATAAAAGAGGGAAAAAATACTGTATCTCATTAAGATGAGAACCGCTATATAATAGTTACGTCAACTATTATTTGTATAAGTTGTGTTGTATAGTTAATATAATATTTTTCCACATAAAAAAATATATTATATATATTTACGCCAAAATATGAGCTAGATAAATTACGAGCGAACAAAAAATTATAGATAACAAAGATAACTCAGATAATTTTTGAAAAGTAATCTAATACTTAGTTGCTAATTAAATTAGTCAGAAATTAAAATCAGAGCCAGATATTTTCAACAATTATAATTAGTATTTAAAATATCTTTTACTACTGTTTCCCAAAACTCCAAACCCCATGCTCCACTTGCTTGACTCCAATATATATATCCGAAAACAGCGATCGCAACCAACCAGTTAAGATTTAGTATAAACTATCTGTAAATATTTGCAATATTTCTATTGCCAAATCTTGAAGAAATTAGCTTTGCTGTTTGCGCAGCATGACCTAGGAAAAGCAGAGGGAAGAAAGGCAAATTGGATTTGGAATCCCCATCCAATTGTAAACACCGTGAAAACACTGGAGTATCATACCAAATTTTGACCGCCATGCTGCCCTAGTTGCTTCGGCAAGTGCTACTTATATTAAACGGAATTATATTAAAGAGAAGAAGTTTTGCGCGTGCTGATAATTGAACATCAAAATTCATCACAAAACCAACACTAAACTATCGAAAATATCTATCAAAATGAAAATTTAAGAATTGAGAAGTAACTGATTAATAGCCGTAGTATCTACTGGTTTAGAAAATAAGTATCCCTGCCAAAAATCACATCCTAATTCTCGCAATTTTTCTAGTTGTAAACTAGTTTCTATTCCCTCTGCTACTATATCCATTCCTAAACTGTGAGCTAGAGTTATAATAGTTTGAATAATACCTCTCGCTTCAGCACTTCGGGTCAGACGTACTATAAAAGAACGGTCGATTTTTAAGGTATCTATACTAAATTCATGGAGACGACTTAAAGAAGAATAACCTGTACCAAAGTCATCAATACACAATTTAATTCCCAAATCTTTTAGTTGCTTTAATATCTTTGCTTCTGTAGTAGATGTTTCCAAAATACAACTTTCTGTAATCTCTAGCTTTAAACAATTTATTGGTATTTGTGTCTGCTGTAAAATAGTATTTATTCTTTTAATTAAATCAACTTGCTTGAGTTGTACAGCAGAAATATTTACATTTAGCACCAAGGGAAATTTTTGAGCAAACTGTTGCTGCCAAAGACTAAGTTGGCGACAAGCTTCCTGGAAAATCCACCAACCTAAATCTTTGATTAATCCTGTTTCTTCAGCAACTGAAATAAATTTGACAGGCGAGATTAATCCTTTCATCGGATGATTCCAGCGAATTAGTGCTTCAAAACCTATGATACAACCAGTAGAAAAAGATAAAATTGGCTGATAATAAAGACAAAATTCTGAGGTATAATTATAATTTGTATTCCGAGTTTCTACTATTGCTCTTCTTAAGTCATTTTCTAACTGTAAATGTGCCATAGTATTTGTTTTCATTTTGGGATTAAATACCTCATAGCACCCTCTACCTGCTTGTTTAGCATAATACATTGCCACATCTACATCTCTGAGCACTTCTTCTGGTTGCTCATATCCCATTGTACTAATTGTAATGCCAATACTAGCCCCAGTAAATACTTCATAATCCTGTAATTGAAATGGAATACTCAGTTGTTGTTTAATCTCATCTGCCACTTTGATAGGATCGTTAATATCTCTAATATTTTGCAGTAAAACAATAAATTCATCTCCTCCAAACCTGACAATAGTTTCGTTTTTACTTAAACAAGTTTGTAATCTCATGGCAACACTTTTTAATAACTTATCTCCTACCAAATGTCCGAGACTATCATTAACTATTTTAAACCTATCTAAATCAATAAATAATACAGCATATAAACAATCTGGATGTTCTACATTCCTCTGGATTAAAAAATTCATTTGCCTCATTAACCAAGCTCTGTTAGGTAAATTCGTCAGAGTATCGTGATTAGCATCATATTTTAATTTTTCCTCTCTTTGTAATAACAAATGTCGCGTATTTTCAAGTTTATCTACAGTTTTACTCAGTTCATAAGTGCGTTCATTCACTCGTTTTTCTAATTCTTCCGTGAGTTCTTGTAAGGCAATTTCTGCTTCAGTTCTTGCAGCAATTTCACGTTTAAGTATTTGATTCTGTTTTTGTAAATTTTTAGTTAATTTTCTCAGTCTAATATGCAGCTTCACTCGTGCTAATACTTCTTCCTTTTGAAAGGGTTTAGTAATATAATCAACAGCTCCTAAAGATAATCCTTTCAGTTTATCAATTGGGTCGGATAAAGCAGTCATAAAAATAACAGGTATATCTTTTGTGTAAGATGATTTTTTTAATTTACTACATATTTCAAAGCCATCTAATTCCGGCATTACCACATCTAACAAAATAATGTCTGGTGTGACTTTTTGAAGTATTTTTAATGCCTTTAAACCATGTTCTGCAATTAATACTTTAAATTCTGATTCACTCAAAAAGTTGAATAATAACTGAAGATTTACTTGGCTATCATCAATTACCATAATTAGATTTTTTTTCACTTTGTTCATATTTTTGACACTATAATTGAATGAATACTACCCAATTAATTATTTTTTGTTACATCTGCTTGCTACATATTATAAACCAAAAAGTATAATACCAAATTCACGGTAAGATAGTTATAGTAAAATTAGTACAAAACTCTTAAGAGATTTGCAATAGACAAGGAGAAACAAATGCAGAAATTGCTGTTTGTCGAAAAATAATTCTTTACTTGTGGTTTCCTTGCT
>JBARXI010000623.1:0-8620 GCA_049647275.1 Microcoleaceae cyanobacterium | reverse complement strand
CAGGAGATAATAAGTTATTAAATGCTGATATCAATGGAGCATTTAATATTATTAGAAAAGTAATTCCCGATGTTTTTGACCAGGGAATAAAGGGTTGGCCGTTTAACCCTGTAGTGCTTGACCCACTTGCGTTTGACTAGACTTTCAGACTTTTGAGTAAGTTTAGTTGAGCGGTAACAAAGTAAATGTAATCGTCGAGACTGCTGCCTTATGGTATCAGCCCAACACCTTTATTTTTAGGAACTAAGGAAAGTTGTAAGCAAATGGTTTCATCAAAGCGAAAAAATTGGCAAGAAGACTTACCTGCACAACCAGTAAATTTGGAGCAGATTCCCACATCCCAAATTTCTGTACCAGAGTCTCAGGTAAGAGATATTCCTACCGAACGACATGAAGCTCTAGTTAAAAGCCTGACCGATCGGGGCAGTAACTTGATTCCACTAATTGTCAGACTAGGGGATAATGATGACTCCCAGCAGCAGTATGAAGTTGTCCGCGGTGCTGACTGGTGTCAAGTTGCAAAAAAGGCTGATATCAAGGAATTGTGGGCCTGGATATATGAGATGACCGACGAACAAGCAGAGATAGCTAGAGCAGAGATGGAGGAATTAACTCAACCATCTGTGCCGGAAACACAGGAGTTCGATCGTTTACTGCAACAATTTGAGGTATTATTCGATCGAAAGCTAGATTCTCTCAAAAACCAAATCGAGCAATCGATCAAAAAAAATGAGGAGATTCTGAAAAAGCAAGTAAAATCTTTACAGGATCGAAGCACAGATCTGGATCAAATTGAGCAAATCAAAAAGTTGATTACAAATCTGGAAAATTCAGTTAACAATAAGGTAGAAACATTGGTCAGAAAAAATTCAAGTACAACAACTAAGAAAGCAGCATCCAATTCTGCAGTAGAAGTGAATGTAGATTTGCTATCAAAACAGCTTGACGACCTCGACAAGCAAATAGAGAAAAAACTAGAAGGAATTGTCAAAACAATTAATCAGTACATCTCTAAGTCAATTCAAGATATTGAAGATGACTTAAAAACTCAAGTATCAGCAGTTCGCAGTCAGCTTAACACAAGCTCAGAGGCTAATTCTAAAGTCGAAGCGGAAGTGGAACCTGAAACTACCACAACACGCAAGACAAGCACCCGGAGCAAGCCAAGTGCCACAAGGTCTAAGGCTAAAACTACTACAGCTAAAACTACTACCACTGCCAGGAAAACTAAGGCCAAATCAGCTCCCGCAGAACCAGAAACACCAATTGATGATTACGACACCAAATCCTTGAGACAACTGAAAAAGATTGCTCAAGAGCGTAAACTTCGTGGTTATGCACGGATGAAACGGCCGGAAATTCTCAAAGCTCTTAGAGAAGCTGATGCTGCTGCTAGCTAGGGCAATCTCGATAACAATAGCAGTAACGTAAAATAGCGCAGGTCTAAATGCCTGCGTCAAAATTGCGTCAGAAGCCACCGATCAAAACAGAAACTCTCCCTAGAACTAGAAGAGAGAGGCTTTAAAGCCTATTTTTTGGCGTTGCACAATGACAAATGATTTGGGATTTGGGATTTGCCAGAATGATTAACAAACTTGTTTTTTTCCTGTCATTTTCCCGCTCAATTTTTGGCAGTATCATTCCATAATGTGCAGCCCCTATTTTTTAGTAAGAACATTGATCGAGAGATAATCTCTCAAAAATCAAGTAATATTTTTTTTACTCAAGTAGTTGCTTTCCTCACCCGATCGGCATAATCTGTAGGCCGAAATTTCCTAAAACCTTGCAAAGCTAATTGTCGTAAACTAAGAGGTAAATAAGATAGAATCAAACCAAATCTAGTTCTCAATGAACTTCCGAGTATTGGGCTTGATTCTTGTAATAATTGTCTTCCTTTGGCACTATCACCCTTTTCAATTAATCTAATACCTAAAATTTGTTTTGTACCTGCTAACTTGACTAAACGTAACTGTTCTAATTCTCTATCATCAAATTTATAACTATCAATACAAAAAGTCTTAGCAGACAAAAAGTGAATATCTTGTTTTAAGCTAGTTTGAAAGTTATGAAAACGATATTCCATTAAATACTCTGGAATAAAATATCCTACCTTACCAGCTATTGCTAACCTAACCAATAAATCAAAATCTTCACATCCATCTGCTTCTGGACGCATATAGTTAACTTCTTGTAAACAGGAACGACGAAATAAAGTTGAACCCACCTGTAAACTTTGGTATTGAAATGTTTCTTTAACCAAGTCAGGAATAATTCCTTGCTTCAATTTATCTTTTCCCCACTTAGCTGCATTCTCTCTTGTAGCAGCTTCTTCTCGTTCACTTTTTTCATTAATAACCCAGTGACTTGTACAAACAAAATCTACATTTGACATTTCATCTAATACTGCCACAGTTTTCTCTAAAAACTCAGGAGTTAGGGCATCATCATCATCAAATTTGATAAAATAATCCCCCGTAGCAACATCAAAACCAGAGCGCATATTTTTACTGCGTCCAATATTTTGAGGATGCCGAATATAGCGAATTCTGGAGTCATTCCACTGACTAACTATTTCAGCAGTATTATCTTTTGAACCATCATCAGTTATGATTAATTCAAAATCTTTGTAAGTTTGATTTAAAACACTATTTACTGCATAAGGCAGCAAATGAGCGCGGTTATAGGTGGGAATGCAAACGCTAACTTTTTTCATAAGGAATTACATAATTTATGGAATAACTTTATATAGATAATTAACCTATTTTTGCATGATAACTAATGGTTAAAAGCTGCCTTATTATTACTTATTTCTTAAAGATTCTGTACCGGGAATATGACCAAATATACGCTCTGAATATTCAAATACTTCTTGATTACTAAATAGCTCCCTGTATCTGGGAAGATCGGCTACTTTTTGCCATCGGTTTAAGACATCCATTGATGTTGCTTTGCCATCAAATTGTTTTCCTTCAAATGAACTACCTCCACCTTGACCCGCCACTTTATCAATGCCTGCATCAGAAAATTCCATTTGCAGTTTCTCAGCAATATTTCGCCGATATTCAACATTAGCAAACCATTGATTATAATTTACACAAACTTTGTTGTGCTTGAGATAATTTGTTTCTCCTAAATACTCTTTTGCATAATCAACCCATAAATCAGCAACTGTTTGATTAGAAGACCTGACTGATAAAAAATTATTTCCATAAGTCGCTTCTCCTAAATTTGAATTATTTTGTTCCAGCTTGAATCTATGATTTAATCTACTTGCAAACAAATTAAACGGGTCTCTAATTATCAGCAAATCATACCTCGTAGCACTTTTCCCAAAATATAAGTCATGTTTGCTTTCAAATATCCAATTTGTCATCTCTGGCAAACCATAATCTTCATAACTACGAATCAAGCAATCTTTTTTCACAAACGGATTGTTTTCTTTGAGATTTTCATACTTTTGGCGTAAGGCATTTCTGTTAACTTTTAAATCGTTCCAAAATTCTATCTTACCGGTTTGCTGACTTTGAAGCCAGTTAATAATTGCATGGTTTCCAGTACGCCTCATGCCTACTACTCGAACTTCCTTTTGATTAACTATTTCTGAGAGTATATCTTGCTGAGTAACTATGATGATGAAATCTTTCAGATTATCTTTGAAAAAACGCTGACCTCGATCGAATACTCTATTTGTTTTTTTTAATGCTTTAACTATTAGTAATTTTCGTACCATAATATGTCTGTTTATAGAATTAAAATATCAACATTATTATCTAGTTAATTAGAGATTCTGTACCGGGAATATGACCAAATATTCGTTCTGAATACTCAAATATTTCTTGATTACTAAATAGCTCCCTGTATCTGGGAAGATCGGCTACTTTTTGCCATCGATTTAAGACATCCATTGATGTTGCTTTGCCATCAAATTGTTTTCCTTCAAATGAACTACCTCCACCTTGACCTGCCACCTTATTAATGGCTACATCAGAAAATTCCATTTGCAGTTTCTCAGCAATTTGTCGCCGATACTCAACGTCAGTAAACCATTGATTATAATTTATACAAATTTTGTTATGCTTGAGATAATTTGTTTCTCCTAAATACTCTTTTGCATAATCAATCCATAAATCAATCATGGTTTTATTTGGAGAATTTACTGATAAAAAATATTCCACCTTAGAAGATGTCCTTAGTCTACTTGCTAGCAGATTAAAAGGATCTCTAATAATAAGTAAATCGTACCTAATAGCACTTTTTCCTAGGTATAGATCGTGGTTACGCTCAAATTTATCACTTGCTATCTGCTCCAGAGGAAAATCTTCATAGCTGTAAATCAAACAATCTCTTTTTATGAAATTTCCCTTAGCTTGTTGACGGTTATTTTCTATTGCCCATTTATGTTCTGGAAATTTATCTCGAAGATTTTCATATTTATAGCGGTAGGGATTTTGATTGGCTAACACATTATTAATAAATCCTACTTCACCATTATGCTGACTTTTAACCCAGTTAATAATTGCATGGTTCCCAGTGCGCTTCATACCTGCTACTCGAATTTCCTTTTGATTAACTATTTCTGATAGTTTGTGTTGCTGGGTAATAATTCTGATAAAATCTTCAAGATTATGTTCTAAAAAACGCTTACATTTATAAAATGCTTTGTTTGGAGATTTTAATGCTTTAACTATCAGTGATTTTTGTACCATAATATTTATATCCTAACTAAGATTAATTAAAATATCCGCAGCTCAATCAAATTATGATTAATATCGTCATCAAATATAGGTAGTGTTCAACAATTAATAATTATTAATTGTTAATTATTAATTACCTCTCCTTGAAAAGAAGAGGATTGACTAAAAAGAAATTTTTTTCTTGTTTCCCCTTGAAAGGAGAGGCTTTAAACCTTAATTATTCGGTAAAGAAGTATAGTTCTCATATCCTGACTATTTAGTGATTTTTGCACCACAAACAATATTTATATCCTAACTAAGATTAATTAAAATATCCGCAACTCAATCAAATTATGATTAATATCGTCATCAAATATAGATAGTGGTAAAGAAGTATAGTTCTCATATCCTGACTATTTAGTGATTTTTGCACCACAATATTTATATCCGAAGATTAATTAAAATATCGGCAGAGCCATCAAATTATAATTATAATATTGTCATCAAATATAGGTAGTGGTAAAGAAATATAGTTCTCATATCCTGACTATTTTTTGACTACTTACAAATAATAAATAAACTGTAATAGAGAAAAATCTACAGGTACTCACTAACCCTATGAAAATCCTAATGCTTTCCTCCACCTTTCCTTATCCTCCCAGCCGAGGTGGCACCCAAGTTAGAACATTTAATTTACTCAAATATTTAAGTCAGAAACATTCTCTTACTTTGGTAACACAACGTTCTCCAGATGTCAATGATTCTGAAATAGATTCATTGCGCTCTTATGTGGAAGAGTTGGCCATATTTCCGCGCCCCCAAGAATCAAATCAAGGAATATTTGCAAAACTAAGACGTTATAGTAAATTTATGGTTGAAGGCACACCACCAAGTGTTCTTTCGATATATTCGCCAGCGATGCAACATTGGGTAGATGAGTTTGTAGCAGCAGGTAAATGTGAGGCCATTACTTGCGAACATTGCGTGAATGAAATTTATATCCGCCCTCAATGGCAACATCAACTCAAAACTCTAGTTAATGTCCATAGTTCAGTTTATGGCACCTGTCGGCAACAGTTAGAAACAGGCACAGCAGAAAAACCTTTGCGAGACAGACTAAATCTTCCCCTACTCCTTCGCTACGAAAAACGCTACTGTTCAAAATTTTCCTGTATAGTCGCAACGACCGAGGAAGATGGGAAACAACTCCAAGAATTTAACCCCAATAGTCAAATTTCAGTTATTCCGAATGGGGTAGATTTTAGTCAGTTTCCCTATCGAAACACCGATCCAGGGGGACACCAACTAATTTTTGTGGGAGCTATGGATAATTTTCCTAATATAGATGCGGTTCGTTTTTTGACTCTGGAGATATTGCCAGAAGTACAAAAACGTTATCCCGATACAACCTTAGCATTGGTAGGGGCGAGACCAGTAGCAGCAATACAGGAGCTTTCAGCTCGCCCAGGAGTAAAAGTTACAGGTCGCGTACCTTCAATGGCAGAATACTTGCATCAAGCGACAGTTTGTGTTATATCCATGCGTACTGGTTTTGGGATTAAAAATAAAACCTTAGAAGCAATGGCCGCAGGTACGCCTGTTGTGGCCAGCGATCGCGGTTTAGAAGGTCTAGCGGTTGATGGCGCTGAGACACCAGTAAGAGCATTAAGAGCAAACCAAGTAAAAGAATATGTAGAGGCCATCAGTCGCTTATTTGAAGATGGGCAGTTAAGACAAAAATTATCTAAAAATGGGCAATCGCTAATTGAAAGCGAGTATACTTGGGAAGTTCAAGGTCAGCGCTATGAGGAGGTATTGCAAGGATGAAAAAAAAGAGCCACAGCCACAGCTCAAACACCAACTATAACCAAGCCCAACTCCCTCTAGCTCGCAAAACAGCTCAAAAATCCTACTACCCAAGGAGCAAAAAGATCCCAAATATGGGTGTTGCACCATTGAAGGATGACACAGAAAGACGTGGGAGTTTCCAGACGCACAGAGACAAGCACAAGAATCAACAAAATTATTCCAGACCAGTGCAACGCCCAAAAGTCAGCCGGATCGCCTCTCCCTCAAAATCTAGGTGTCAAAGAAAGCTATCTACATCTGAAAAACTTTCCCTGCAACTGGTATCTTTACCTTGGCGTAAATGGATGATGGAATGGGCAGGAATCAGCCTATTATTTGGCGGCTCTAGTTTAATGGCTGTGGGGGCGTGGCTCAGTGTTAAATTAATTTCTGACCCAAATGCTATAGTCTCCTTCAATGAATTATTACCACAGTGGACTCAATTCTACATATCTGGCAATAAATCCTTACAAAATCTCGATCAAATCAAAGACAGTATCAAACAAGAAGGATTATCTATCGGAGAAACCTTTGACCTACCAGCCACAATAACAGATGCTGGCTCAGATATATTAGTACCAGTAATGAAGCAGATTGATTCTAGAGCTTCCTTACCCTGCGAAACACCTTGTCGAGAAGTAGTCGAACTGCGAGTCTATCAATCAGTTTTATCTGTAAATCAACGAGAAGGCAGTAAGCCATATTTTAGATTAGTAAATACATTATCACTTCAAGGACCTGCCGAATCTTTCGTAATTGCATCTACTATTGAGTCTTCCTCAGCTCCTCAAGGCTCAAATCAACCTTTACCCATAACTACAGTACGTCGCTTTCAAGGAAAAGTTCCCGCAGCAGGAATTTGGTTTAGTGTTAGTGGGCAAAGAGTACAAAACAAAAAAGCGATTCCCTATGGTCAAGTTGTCAACTATAATCCCACACAAAATCATTTAAGTTCGATGTTGGAGTGGAAAAGTGCTGCAGGGCAAGCTCCTATTTGGCAGGAAATGACTGCTGGGGGAGACCCAGAGTTGGTGGTTGAGCAGACTGTGGGTTTAGATCCAGATTTTGATATTTATCAGATTCAGCCACGGAATTTTGTACTTAACCCCATTGAGTTAGATAAAATCTCTCTTGATGAAACTCCCATCGGAAATAGATACTATAAAGATGCTCTCAGATTAGCTGGCAGTGGTTTATGGTCTCCTGCTTTGTCTTTGCTCCAACCCTTACGACAGGATTTAAGACAAGAAGGCCAAGAGCAATCTCAATGGCCGGAAAAAGTACAAGCTCAGTTTGATTTGATCGAATTTCATGCCAAGATTACAGAAGCTCAGGCGATCGCTTCTTGGGCAAGTCCAAGTCAAAAAGTCTTAGCTGGTTTAATTGATGGTCGTTGGCAAGATAGTTTAAAGATATTTGAGACTGACCTGGGTAATGTTTACGATATTGGGAAAATGCTCCAAAATGATTCTGGTCGTCTGCGCAAACGAGTTGATGCTGTTTTAAGGGTAAATCGAGCGGAATCTGATGCCAAGGCTTGGGGCGCTTTGATTGTGGCGAGTCAAAAAGGGCGTAAACGGGCAGAATCTTGGTTAAATAGGCAACCTGAGACTAGTAAAGAGGCAAAGGAGCGAATTAGTAAATTATTGGATCGACTTGATGGTGCTTTTGCTCAGGAGCGATTTTTGCAACAACACAAAAGTCACCGAGGTGGGTTTTTTTTGAAAGATAGAATTTAGCTAGCTGTTACTTTTATAAATGAACTGGTAATAGTAAACAAGTAATGATTTTTACACTTTACCTTATGAAAAATAAAGAGGTGCACTAACTAATATCCTTACATCTTTAGGACTACCAATAAACTTACTAATAGCAAGGGGAGGATAAATATCAATTTCAGATTATAATGTCTATCTATAGTATAAATTGTGAAATAAAACTGTTGTACAATGCTTGAAGAAAAAATCATTACTACTAGGGCGTGTCATCAATTAAAATTTTGACATTGAGAGTATAGTATGCTTATGGTTAAGCGTGCAGAATCAAAAAAAATCAGAGCTTCTCTAACATGACTAAACGCTATGGTTTACGGGATTACC
>JBARXI010000622.1:0-5019 GCA_049647275.1 Microcoleaceae cyanobacterium | reverse complement strand
AGGCAGAAGGCAGAAGGCAGAAGGGAAAATTGCATGGGGATTCTAACCCCAAACAATTTTGAGCACCGTGTAGACGGTGGGGTATTAAACCCGTAAGGGAAAAGATAATTGAGTTTAAGCATCGTAGATAATAAGTACCTAAACTTGCATTAATTACATATTCTCTACCAAAATTGTCAAACACTTTTTTGAAATAATTAAGTAAGCTTTGCCAACTCTCATCAGCATTAATTTCAATCCATTCATATTTAATAAATTTCCAGAGAATTCCAATTAAGTTTTGATTAGGTGAGTCAGTAGGTAACCAAAATATCTGGCATTTTTTTGTCTCCCATTCCTCTTGAAGAAGGCAGAAGGCAGAAGGCAGAAGGCAGAAGGGAAAATTGCATGGGGATTCTAACCCCAAACAATTTTGAGCACCGTGTAGACGGTGGGGTATTAAACCCGTAAGGGAAAAGATAATATAGAATCCGGTTATACAGTATATGTTTATAATTCTATCCACACTTTCTCGCTTTCAACCTGCTATATAAGAAACTGGCATCAGTATCACCTCCTAATTCTGTTATTACAATAGACATCTCCACTAAAAGAGGGAGTAGGGGGAAATAATTGATAATTTACGTGCGATAATTGATTTTATTTTTTATTATTAGAGATGTCTAATAAATTTTTCGATTGAAGCTACTAACACAAATTTTTCAGAATTTATATCAGTATATTTTATCAAAAAAAAAAAAAGATAAGAATATTTAAACATAATAGAGATTGGAGTTGAAAAAAATTAGAATCAGCTAGTCAGCTTGAGTAAAATCAAAGGTTATGAACAATAGTTTCAAAAATTACGATGTTATTGTAATTGGTGCAGGTGCAGTAGGCTTGAGCGTTGCCAACGAACTGGTACAGGAGTCTTTGAAAATAGCTTTAGTTAGTCCCCAAAATCCTGAAGGTGTGGCTTCTCTGGCTGCTGGGGCGATGATAGATGCTTTCGGTGAAATTTCTGACCTAGATTCCGAATACGAACGTCAGCGATTGCAGCTAGAAGTCAAAGCTCAAAAAATTTATCCTGAATGGCTAGCAGGAATTTCAGAGCGAGCTGGTCGAGAAATTTTTCACCGTAAAGGTCTTTTCATGGTGACTAACCGAGATGGTCAATTTGACAAAAAAAGAATAGGACTTATTAAGGAACAGCTTACTGCTTATGGCGAGAAATTCAACGCTATCGATCCAAGTGAAGTACCTGGACTTAAACCAAACTATCAGTATCCAATCCACGAAGCATTGTTTATAGAAGATGCTATGTCTGTAGATACTACAGATTTATTACCCGCCCTGGAACTTGCAATTAGCAATAGCGGATACTGTCAACGCATTCATGACACAGCAACGGCTGTAGAATCTCAGGGTGATGCTTGGCAAGTACACACCCAAAACAGCGATGCTCTACAAGCACAACGAGTAGTAGTTTGTGCAGGTGCTCATAGCATCAAGGTGATTGGGGAACCCCTGCGACTGAAAGCACAGTTGCCTCGGCTTTTCTTTGGTAGAGGAACAAGTTTCACGGTTGTGGATGCACCTGATGTTCCCTACACCATCCGCACCCCCAACCGAGTGCTTGCTTGTGGACTTCATTTGGTTCCTCGTGCCGGTAAGCGCCTATACATTGGAGGAACTAACTGGTTTGGTACAAATTTTAGCGTTCCCAAAGGACCTAGCTTGTTAGAAGTACATTCTCTACTAGATGCCACAATACATCAACTGAATAGCTCTCTGGCAGGTGCATCGATTCAATCTGTTAACTGGGGATTGCGACCTGTAACCGCCTACGATCGCCCCATTGTCGGGCAAACTGAATTACCGGGGTTGTTCGTCGTCACTGGAACTCACCGAACTGGTGTCCACCTCTCTCCAATATTGGCTAAATTGATATCTGCTGAGTTACTGGGTAAACAGTTGCCGTATGAGAATCCATTTTTACCCAATACAAAGCCAGAAAAAACATCGGATATCGACTATGACTTAGCGATGCGGGGTTTAATGGCTGTAGCAATATATCCAACAGGTGGTCTTCCTTATAATCGCTTGGATGAAATGCAAACCTTTATCAGGGAAATTTTCAAGCTGGCAATTAACGATAATAAAGGAGATGAGGAGTTACGCCAAAAACTACACTATTGGCTTGAGGAAATTCCACCCACAGAGCAAAGTCTGTTGCGTATCTACAATGAAGTTCGGGAACGTTATCTATCAGGTGCAGGTCCTCATATGAGCTAGTTATATTTCGGAGAAATAGTTAGCCTCTGCCTAAAGATCGATAGACCTTTTGCAAAAATAAATATTGGGCAAACCATTTGGATAGAAACACTTATGTTTTTACCGAAAAATCTATGCCGAAATGGTTTACCCCTAAAGAAAAATTGACTTACGCAAGAGGTCTAATGTTTTGAGAACATTATTAAAATACAAATATGTCTAGTGAAGTAGAATTGCCGCAGCAACAGTTAGAACAAACAAGATCCTACATAGCGATCGCATCATTACTTATAGGCGTCTTTGCCATGTCTTGGACACCGATACTGATTAGATTGAGCGAAAGCGAAATTAGCCCTATTTCTACAACCTTTTGGCGCGAAGCAATCCCATCGGTGCTTTTTGGACTGTGGGTTAGCTTTCAAAGCCTGGCTCGCTCAGACTCTGAGGAAAAATCAAGCGAACATGAGTCCGATCAAAATATTGGTCGATCGCAAATATTGCTAGTAGCAGCCTCTATTTCTGCAACCTTCTCCGTGGTGCTATTTGCTTGGGCTCTTACTCAAACCACTGTTGCCAACTCTACGGTCATTCATAGTTTAGTGCCTTTGTTTACCTCTCTCGGAGCGTGGCTGGTATTTTTTCGGAGTTTTAGTCGTCAGTTTCTGATTGGTATGGTTGTCGCAATGGTCGGAGCGATCGGTATCGGATTAGAAGATTTACAAATATCTCTTAATAACCTCCAAGGGGATGTAATGAGCTTAGTATCTATGATTTTGTATAGTGCATATCTGCTCGTTGTGGAAAAGTTAAGAACTAAAATTGATACGGCAACTATATTACTATGGCGCTGCACGGTTGGCGCTGTGGTGCTGCTGCCAATTCTTTTAATTGCTAGAGATACAATTTTTCCGTTTTCTATAAACGGGTGGTTATTCGTTATCGCCTTAGCTCTTGTCAGTCAAGTTATTGGTCAAGGATTAGTGGCATATAGCCTGAAAAAGGTATCTTCAGGCTTTGTTGCTCTATCGTTTTTGCTAATTCCTGCTCTTTCTGCAATTCTAGCTTGGTTCATATTTGCTGAAAACCTGAGTTTACTAAACTGGCTCTCATTTTTTATTATTTTGTTGGGCATATACCTGGCAGTTTCAAATCAAGAAGTTGTCAATAAATAATCAGTAGCTTATTTTATGTAAATAAAAACTAAAGAAAAAATGATTTTTTTCCTATACCTCAAACCCACCTATTCTCCACCAAATATTCAGATTTTTGAATTTAATTAGGCCAGGGCTACTTCAAGCCTAGAAAAATTTGGTAGCTAAAACTGCTATTTGCTACAGAAAAATTAGTTATCCTATAAAAAGGTAAATTTCTAGCTAAGACATTACTTTTATCCTATGCTGACACAAATAGTTCGCCCTATGGTTCGGACCCAAGTCCGGTTATTAGCAAACTGTCAGGCAACCCGTCTAACATTAATTCATACTATTTCTAAATGGCTAGGTTTCCTGGGAGTAAAAGCAGAAGTAACTGAACTTGATTCTAGTCCAGACAAAAAAATAAGCATTTCCTTAACTGTCGAACAACCGGAATCTTGCGATAATCAAGATTGGCAAAAAATTGTTGATGGTGTCAAAACAGAGGAACATCAAAATAATTCTCAAGAAATAACTGCAACTGAGCCAACCGAAATAATGACAACCAAGCAACAAGGAAAACTGCAAAGGTTGCTAGCTTATGTTATTCAAGCAGGAGAACCAAATCAGAAAATTAAGTGGCAAGAAATTCATCCTAATTTGCAAGAATTGGGATTAGATGAACAGATGTTGCAAGGAATTCGTTCTGCTCTTAGAGTACCTCAGTCGATTGATTTATTAACTGAAGAGTTAGAGGCGGATGTTGCAGCGATCGCTTTACCTTTAGCCATGAATATTGCTCTTTTAGACCGGCAAGTAAACACATCTGAGGATTATGCTTTAAGTTCGTTATTACAAGTAATGAAACAACCTACACCTGTAGAAAGAAATGTAGAGAAAAAGTTTTTTAGGCATAAATTATATTGGCTAATAACTGCAGTTATTCCTAGATGGTAATTAGTAGTCACATCAAGTCTGGTTAACGATCGGGACTTACGCAAAATATTAAATTATACACTATCTGTAGGGGTAAACGGCCGTTTACCCCTACTTAAATAGTTAGTAGGTAAGCATTCAGCCATCAGCTATCAGCTATCAGCTATTGCTTTTGGAAAAGATAAAAGCTTGAAAAATTGAACTACAATTATAATAGTTTTCCTGCACGGTAGACAACAGTAGAGATGTTCCATGGAATGTCTCTACAAGGGTTGTAATTCTCACGAGTTTGTTCCATCTTTGTGAAAACTGCTATAAATCTGACGGCAAAAGTAGGCTCCCTTCATCTGAAAATCTATATTTATGATTAATAGCTGAATGCTTAGGTTAATAATTAATAGTTAATTGGTAATGACTAATATCATGTCCGAATAATTAGTGATAAAAAAACTTTCTCCTTCTTTCTTTCTTTTCTCCTGACTCCTGTACGGGTAATTCATGAATTACCCCTACTGACTCCTGACTCCTCCGTAGTTTATTTGTAAGTATTGACATACTCCCGACGCCCTTGCTTGAGCGAGCCCCGCGGGATTCTTCAACCCGCAAAGGAGTTGCAGTTTATACAGAGGTGATGCCCTCCCCCTGTGTTCTTCTATTATAACATGGTCGCTTTCCCATACGACGTTCCCGACGAGGA
>JBARXI010000621.1:0-6469 GCA_049647275.1 Microcoleaceae cyanobacterium | reverse complement strand
GGATTTGCTGTAGTCTGGGTATGTTATTTAGGGGTGAATCTTTTGGGTAAAGGTTTGCATTCCTATGGTTGGTTTTTTTAGTTAGAAATTAATGGCGTACAAGACGAATTTCAAATTAGGATATAACTGTTAATTTGGGTATATTTATGAAGGTTCGTTTTGTACGCGAATTGAGTCAAAATAAATTAAGGATAGGTGAGATGGATAGGGAAGTTATTTTATTGAATAATGATGATGTTTTGTATACGAGTGTAAGTCTTTTAATGTTTCAATGTACATTTAAGGTTAATGAGTATATAACGATGATTTTGGCTCGGTTAGAATCGGAAAATTTATTTGAGGATGGGTTAGAATGTCAATTATTAAGACCTGGTGATTACTGGAAAAAAGGTAAAGTTAAACTACGTTTGGAATTTGCTATGGAAAGTTCTGATAATGTTTCTAAAACAGAGTTAACTGAAACTGGGGTTAGTTCTGTTCCTCAAGGCTCTAGTTATCTTCTACCAACTGCTGCACAAACACTAGAAAATGTAGGAATGTGGAGTTAATATTAGTTGATGTTAAATTATATAACTGCTGAGATAGGAGCTGATAGAAGGTAGTTCAACAATTAATAATTAATAATTAACAATTAATAATTACCTATCCTTGAAAAGAATTAGTAATAAGTGTGGCTCAAATTTTAACTAATTATCTGGAATAAAGTTCAACAATTAGTAATTAATCATTACCTCTCCTTAAAACAAGTAGAATTGAGGAAAAGATTTTTTTTTATTGATTTATTCAAGTAATTGAGAATAGGCTTTAAACCTTAATTATTCGGTAAGCGTTATTGTTTCATAAATCTTTTTGTTTTTTCCCGAACGGCGAGCTGGTATTAGTTAATAGTTAATGTAGCAGTTTCAAATAGGTAATAGGCTGTAAATAAAATATCCTCGAAACAGGGAAAACCTTAACTGGGAAATAGTTAATATGTTTAATTTATGGTTTGGAAATCCCCCACTAAACTAAGTATATTTTGAAAAGCGCAAAAACGTCTGTCGCTGACATAAAACATTGAAATTCAGCAATTTTTCATGATATAGTTAATAGTTATCAACTGTTCGCTGTTTAGTGATTCAGAGCAGTTGTATTGAAAGTTAGAAACCTGGTTTTTGGCAGTTCAGATAAAGTGTTAATTTTTTGAATAAATTCAGTTTCTGAGTGATTTTAGTAGGTAAGTAGTTAGGTAAAATTAAACTCAAAATAACTACAGCAAATAAAATTTTCTCAACTCCGGCTAAATTATTTACCTCGCTATACCATCGGTTTCCCTATCTAGTTGGGGTGACTCCTCAAGAGTCAAATTTCACTTTATATCAACCCTGGTTGATTAGTTATTATTTGCTCTATCACTCGTAGCAGTTGCTGAAAACTTTTTTTCTTCTTGCTCCTCTCCACTCTACTCTCCTACTGCCCTACTATATAAATGATTTTTCTATAACCGGAGATGATATTTTTCTGACCAGGTTTAAAGTGTTAATTTTTTTAATAAATCCGGTTTCTGAGCTATAGTCTATTTTAGCTATGGAAAATGAATGATAATTCTTACGAAAAATGTTGCTTTGAAGTTCTAATTTATCTAGCTCTAAATATAGAAGACTTTCAAATATTACCGAAAATAAAATTAGAAACAGACCTACCCCAGACAGTTAGAGACGATATTAAAACTTATTTTTATACTTATAAATCTGCTTGTGCATCTGCTAATCAGATATTCCTAGAAATTTATCGACCAGGTGCGATTAAAAAATACTGTCAACAAAGTAAAATTGGGAAAAAGTTACCGACTGCTTTCTATATTCATCTCTCGGCATTAGAACAACTTCACCCTCTACTTCGACTATACGAAAATACTGCTAACCGTTTATATCTTCAAGCAGTTTCTAGTCAACAAGTTCAGTCAAAAATTACTACTTTAATAAAATTTCACTTTGACAAAGCCAAAATTTCTTATCTCCACTATCCAGACTTCGATACAGACCCCCATCCTGCCTTAAAAACTAGCATTTCTATTGACATGAATAACGGGAAAGTTGATTATCGAGACTATAGCAATAGTGAAAATCCTCCCGTACTCCATCGCAAAGAAACTTTTGTTACTGCCGACTATTCCAACTATCAAAAATTTGCTCAACTGACTTGTGCTGAAGTGAAACTAGGTCTGTTAGATAATACTCGTTTAATTGGCACTCGTGAAGGATGGTTAAAACACCTAAAAAATTACGGATTTGAAATTAAAGACCATGATGTAATTCAACATAAAATTGATATTCCAGTTCCGAAAATAGAACGTCATAAAGCAGCTCTCTCCAGAAAGCAAATTTCTAAACCAGTGCGTTTGGCTTTGGAAGCTAATTTGTTTACTGAGGGTACAACTTTTTTTGATTATGGTTGTGGTTATGGTGGAGATATTAAACATATTACTGAAAAAGGTTATATAAGTACAGGTTGGGACCCTTATTATTTGCCAGATAATCCTTGTATTAATGCTGATATTGTGAATCTTGGTTATGTGATTAATGTCATAGAATCTTTGTCAGAACGTAGGGAGGCTTTGATTAAAGCTTGGCAGTTGACTAAGCAGGTTTTAATAGTTTCTGGATTGGTATTAATTAATAACAAGAAGACTGAGGGAAGACTTGGTTATGGAGATGGTATAATTACGGCTCGTAATACTTTTCAGAAATATTATGAACAGTCAGAATTAAAGTGTTATATTGACCAAGTTTTGAATGTAGATTCTATTCCGATTGATTTAGGTATTTTCTTTGTTTTTAGAGATGAAATACAGGCTCAAAGTTTTCGGGCTTCTCGGTTTAGAAGTCGTTTATCTACACCGAGAATAAGTGCTAAAAATAAGCGGTTTGAAGACTATCAAGAATTGCTTACTCCTTTGATGAAATTTATGAGCGATCGCGGTCGTCTGCCAATTAGAGGAGAACTTACTGAGGAGGTAGATTTAATTTCTGAATTTGGCAGTATTCGTCGTGCATTTCGAGTAATTATTCAAGCAACAAATTCTCTTGAATGGGAAGAGATAACGGATAAACGTCGTCAAGATTTGTTAGTTTATCTTGCCTTAACTAGATTTGGTCATCGTCCTAAATTATTTCAATTAGCAAAGGTAGTTCAAAATGATATTAAGTATTTATTTGGTAGTTATACACAAGGCTGTAAATTAGCAGATTTAATGTTATTTAGTTTAGGTAATTCTGCGTTGATTAGTAAATGTTGTAAAAATAGTTTAATTGGTTATAAATATGGTAATTTTCTGTTAGTTCATGTTTCTGCTGTGGCAAAACTTGACCCCTTATTGCGACTTTATGAAGGTTGTGCTAATCGAACAATTGGTAGATTAGATGGAGCAACTATCGTTAAATTTCATACTAAATTTCCAGTAATATCCTATTTATTTTATCGTGATTTTGATACAGAAGCTCATCCTGTTTTACACACAAGTATGCACATTGATTTGCGAGACTTAAGTGTGAGCTATCAGGATTATACTAATGAATATAATCCGCCAATTTTACACCGAAAAGAGACTTTAGTAACTTCAGATTATCCTCACTATGAAAAATTTGCTCAACTTACACGCCAAGAAGAAAATAGAGGACTTTTAGATAATTTAAAAACTATTAAAAATCGCATAGGTTGGCTCAAATGCTTAGAAGAGAATTGTACAGAAATTAAAGGTCATCGTGTTTATTGGCGTACTGATGCCGACCCCTACCGTTTAAAGATATTAAAGTCTGCTGATGCTGCACGGAAACGGAAAAGAAAAAGGCAATAACAATTTAAGGAAGTTATATGAAATAGGTTAATGTTTGCTACAGATGATTGATAGGGAGTGTGGGGAGTGTGGGTAGATAGTATAATTACTTGTATTTGGTATTTTATCTGAAATTACTTTTTTACTATCTGGCTCAACTTTCAGATTTTGTGAAATAACTGTAGTATTATTTTTCGTATTTCATATTAAATAAATTCCAAGTCTAGAGCGATCCAAAAGTCGCTCAAACAAACTATAGCAGTCCTATTTCAGCCCTTGTAAAAATATCTCACAAAAAGGAAACAGCTCCGTTCGGCAACAGAGTCTCAGATTTTTTATCTGTGTTTTGATTTATGACAAAGAATTTAGGATTGCTATATGCTTTTACGGTAATCAGATACCATATATTATCTGGTAATGTTCGCTTTTCAAGAAACCTTTCTTCTAAATTATCTTGTTGTAAAATTTGAATATTATCAAAACCTTTCTCTCTTAGCCACAATTCCATTTCATGGCTATACATTCCAAAAAGATATGGTTAGCCTATTTCAATAAGTCGATCGATATTAAAATGTATCTCTGGAATTATATCATTTTTAAATGTCATTAGGGGCGAATAACAGTCAAAAGTAAAAACTGAATTCGGGGTCATTTGCTTTTTAATATAATCCAAAATATGAGAAACACTTTCTTTGTTTAAATAATAGCTAACTCCTGGCAAAATGTAGATTGTTAAAATTTTACTGTCAAAGCCATATTCAAAAATTTTGTTGAGATTATCTATATTAAAATCGAGAGAAATAAGTGATAATTCATGGGGAATAATTCCCAACTTATTAATCAAACATCTTCTCTTATTTTTAATAGTTTGGGGTAAATCAATCTCAAAAACTTTAACTGAGTTATCTCAAGTAGAAGAAAGACGAAAAGATATTCTATCATAACCAGAGTTTAACAGCAGGAGCTACTTACATCATGTCCGGTTAAATACTTATAAATAACGACAGAGGAGTCAGGAGAAAAGAACAAAGAACGAAGAACGAAGAACGAAGAACAAAGTTTTTTTTATGACTAATTATCCGGAAATGATATTACATCCTGCTTCAATTGATTATTCAATTAGTTCATCGCCATACTTTTCCAGAAAAATAACATACCAATAAGCAATTCTTTTAAAGACTTTTATATCATCTTTAGGCTAAAGCATCATATTGGGAGGATTATGTTTAAAAGACTCAATTAAAGAGCGGTCAAAAAACCAGTTAACATACTTATCCTTAAAAACTACTTCACCTTGAAATTGATGGATAAGTTTTAATATAGAAGTTCCTTTATTAGTAGAATTTTTCCATTCAATAGTCATTTCATCATCTTTTATCTTACAAAAAATAAAATGTAGACCACAAGTCTGTAATCTAAGTTATTTTAGAAGTTGTGGAGGGAAGTTGATATAGCATTACTCTTTAGGTTGTGAAAAAAATATCCTAGAAAAAGGGAACACCTTAACAGCAGTAATAGTTTCAGATGTTTTATCTAATTCATAAATTTTTTACAAATGATTTATGATTGTTATATATAACTTATTTACCTACCACCCATAGTTATTTCATTCTAGATTTTAGCAATGAATTTATTTACTTTCAGATAGCGAAAGAAAAATTTTATAGAGCTATTAATAACGTATTTTCGTCAAGACATAACATGGCACAGTTTAGAATAAAATAGCCCTGCCTACCACCTACTACCAGCTACTACATACTACCTAAAACCTAAATTTTCTGAATGAAAATGTTTTATAGTCTAAAATAGTAGAAATAAGTCAACTTGAATCATAAACCAATGAACAAATTATTTGAAAAACTGAATACCCAAATAACCATATTGGGAAGTATTATCGCTATTCTTTGGGGATTACAAATTGTCAATACACTTTTAAACGGACAACTTAACTATTACGGCGGAATTCATCCCCAAAGTACATCTGGACTTACTGGTATTTTTTTTGCCCCATTTTTGCATGGTAGTTACGCTCACTTAGTAGCTAATCTTGTCCCACTAATCACTCTCGGTTGGTTAATTATGCTACGGGGAGTTAGTGATTTTTTCTTTGTCAGTATCGTTACGATAATTGTTAGTGGTTTAGGTATTTGGTTTATCGGTTCACCTAATTCTATTCATATCGGTGCAAGTGGATTAATTTTTGGTTATTTCGGATTTTTGTTACTCCGAAGTTTATTTGACTTCAGTATTTTATCGGTTATATTCGCATTAACCGCAGGTTTTCTTTATAGTGGTTTAATCTGGGGTGTTTTGCCTTCCGATCCTGATGTATCTTGGGAGGCGCATTTATTTGGTTTTCTGGGTGGAATATTAGCAGCTCAACTTTTAGGTAAACGCAAAAAAAATAGTTAAAATGGTATGGTATCGTTAGTCTCAAACTAAAATCTTTGTTTGATTAACTCATTGTTGAAACTAGCACTATGATCTGCATCACTTAGAAGAAAAATATTATCTTACTTTCTTTTCTGTTATAGCAATCCTAAATGATTTGTGAAAAATTTAGATGTATTTATTTTGTCTTCTACCTACCACCTAATACCTAACACCTACCACCTACCACCACCAAAAATTTATAACTGAAATAGGATTGCTATA
>JBARXI010000620.1:0-2861 GCA_049647275.1 Microcoleaceae cyanobacterium | reverse complement strand
CTCTATTTCCGAGTCTTTTGTCTTATCCTGATTACGGAAAATTTTCTTTTGAACACTAAAGCCAAATTTACCCCCACTATATTTTACCAAAAGTTGATCGATAGCACGAAGGTCATCAGAAGGTAATTTTTCAATGGCTTTTGAGTATTGTGAGTATTCAAAGTCGGTTAATCTTGAGCGCAATAAAGGAAATCTGTACATTCGTATTACTCCTATTCCTACTATTGCTCCTCCTACTACGACTCCTGCTATTACTGCTATTACTGCTAATGCTACTCCTGCTACTACTCCGTATCCTATATAAAATCCAGATACTACTCCTGTTAATATTCCTGAAGGGAGAGGTTCACTAAATTCCACTTCCGTTTTTGATCTCTTTGCTCCTTTTACTCTCTTTGCTCCTTTTACTCCCTCTGCATTTTGTATTACTCTCAATAATACTCCTAATACTGCTCCTAATACTAAAAATTCTAATAGTCCTATTTCTATTGCTACTGTCACTGCTATTACTGCTCCTACTAAAGCTGCTGGCACAAACCCTACTATTATTTCTCTTCGAGATACTGATAAGTATTTTTTGATTTTATTTGCTTGAAGTATGAGATCAAAAGTTTCATCATTAGCTTCTTTCCACTTACCTGCTGCTAATAACTCACGAAGTTTGAAATATTTAGGAGATATCCCTGCTGGTGAAACTTGCAGTAGTTTTTTAATCGCTCCATTTTCAAAAATATACTTTTTCTCATTATTATTCGACTTCATTTTAGAGCAAAGTAACTGTTGAATTTTTGGGTAATTATTAATCCAATAATTTGCACTTCCTTTATCCTTTAATGGCATTATAGAGTTATTTAATTCAGGAGATTGATCGATAGCAGATTTTTCCAACTCAGCAAGTAGTTGATTATTATTCTTGAGTTCAACAAGAAGACGAGGGTATTTAAGTATCAGTGCAGTAAACTTACCCATCTGTTCTATAGTTATGGTTTGTTTCTCAGCAAAAGTAACTCCAATAGAATAATAAGCAATATAAGTTTTTAATTTCAGAGCATTAACATATTGTTTTAAACGACGGGGATTATTATCAAAAAAAGGAGCAACTATCTCAATCAGATTAGCAAGATTTTCTGGTTCTAAATCTTTTTCAATAACTGGGAAAATAGGTAAATCTGGATAGGAAACCTCTGTTTCTTGGAATTCTGAGTTTTGCTCTAAAATTGGAGATTCTCTTGCTTCTGATTCTGCCTCTTCTTTTGGTGAAGATGATCTGTTGAAAAATTTTTCTCTCAATTCTTTAACTATAAGTTTTGTACCCTTATACTTTTTGGCAATTAAACTATAAGGAATCCAAAAAAAGTATTTTTCTTCATCAGTTTCTATTTTTATCTCACTTCCAGACATTTTTTCCAGAAAATTATTTAACGTATTTGGAGAAGATTCAGGAACAGAGAATGATAATTGCACAAACTTTTCCAGAAAACTAAAACCATAATCTACTTGTTTAATAGACCTATCATTTCGATTTTTCCACTCCTGATTTTCTTGAGCAATTGAAGCTAGAAAAGGAATCACATCTTTTTGTTTAAAAGTGATCGAAGCTGCTACCTTTTCCCGATCCATTCCCAAAATAAAAATCAAATTTGGATCATTAGAAATCATCATATTTAGACCTTGTAATAGATCGGCAGATTTACCCAATTCACAACGGTCAAGGTCATCAATAAAAACATAAATTTTCTCATCTTTACCTACATAAGCACTAACAATTTTAGAGAAATCTTCATGAAATTTTTCAATAAAAGCAGCTTCCTTGTCATAATCAGGAGACTCAAGATATAGAGTTAAATCCATTTTCTCGTCGCCAATCAAGTCTTTTATTATTCCGAAAAGTTTTCCTATTCCGGCAGCAGAACTGCTAATTCCGACTAATTGTAACAAAATATTTAAATAAAGATTATTTGTATCCTCATTATTAGTTGATTCTGAGTCTCGATCATTATTTTTCTTTGTCTCATTGTTAGTTGTTTCAGCATTATTAGTTGATTCTGAGTCTCGATCATTATTTTTCTTTGTCTCATTGTTAGTTGTTTCAGCCTCTTCATTTTGACTTTTCTCTTCCTCCTTTGAATCTGATTTCAGAGTATCAGCCAAATTTTTAGACAACTGATAAACTCCCTCAAAGCCAAATTTCCAGTATACAATTGGAATAGCTACAGTAATACTAGAAATCAACAAAACCATCACCAAAGTCTGAATAGCTTTAAACGGTTTATCTTTAAAATTTAAACGATAAATAAATAGCTGAAACCGACTGTATAAATTATAGAAAAAATCAGGAATATTACGATTTTTAGATAATTCTTCTAAAAAAGAAAGAGCAAAAGTTGCCCAAAGTGACTCAGATTTTTCATGTCGCCAAGCATTAAACCAAACTGTTTGTGTTTTTTGCTTGAATTCTAATCTGAAAAATTTGCATATTTTTAAGCATCTGTCTAATAAATCAGTATTCCAATTATATTCTTTAATTTTTTGCCAAACTTTTCCTGAATTTTCTTTATCTAATTCTTCAGATTTCTTAATAATCTCCTTTTCCAGTTGTTTCATAAAAGAAGACTTTCCACTACCCCATTCACCTTCGATAGAAATAGTCAGTGGAGGTTTTGTATTTTCATTAGTTAAAAATTCAGCCATAGCTATTACATAAGGAGTAAAACCAAGTTCATCTTCTGTTGCTGCTTGGTCTCCGATAGTAATAATTTTGTTGGTTTTATCTGTAGATTCTGCCATTAGTTAATAAATTAAAAATAATCTTGATTTCTAATGAATTGTTGATAACAAAATAGGTTCAATTCCTCTTGCTC
>JBARXI010000619.1:0-9417 GCA_049647275.1 Microcoleaceae cyanobacterium | reverse complement strand
TACCAATAATTCTTTTCGCTGATGAGTGGAAAATTATAAATATATTGTAAAAGTTGATTCATTTCCACCTAAATATATGTAATTCATCCTGATAATTTTACCTTATTTTCTATTTTGGAGATGTCTATTGGAGGCTGTGCTTTCTGACTTATGACTCCAATCAATAGCCTAAAAAATTTTAGCCAACTTTTTTAGAATTGGTATTAGGTAGGAACACAAAATTAATTACACATTTTGCATTTGGTCAAAATGAATTTATGATGGTGTAAGCATCACATATAACCATGGTAGATAAATAATTTTGGGCGTTGCTGAAACTGGATATGAATTATCTAACTAAACAACTAAAAAGCCTAGCATCATCAAGTACAAGTATATAATTAGTTCCAAATATACTATTCATACCTTCATTCAGCAACAATTTTATTTATGTACTTACTTGATTATTTATGACTCAAAGAAAACTCTAAATCTTTGATAATTTTTGATAGTAATATCAAATCCCGGTAATTAGTTATTGTATGGTTTCAGAGTCAGAAAAAAGGAGTAAGGAGAAAGAAAGAATTTGAAGATGCCAATTATAGAGGGAGTATTTAGTGGAGATAGTTTTGCGGTAACTGTATAACCGGATTTCAGATAAAAACATACAAACCCTGCATTTTTTTACATAAATAATTGCGGAATAATTGAGGATTTGATATTAATTAATTAATTAACTAATTTTTTTGAATTTAGATATCATCCCCATTCCATTACCAAACCATATATTTTACAGTTGACAAACCCAACCATAAGGATCGGCAACTCTAGCAGTTTTTATATCTTCCAATCTTTGTAAAACTTGAGGAGCATATTTCCATTCAGAAACAGCAGGTAAAATCATATCCTTACCTTGATAATTAATAGTAGAAATATGAGCAATAGTAGCAGCAGTTCCCATTCCAAATGACTCAGAAAGATTTCCCTCTGCATAAGCCTTCGCCACTTCATCAATAGAAATTAATCTTTCCTCAACTTTAACCCCCATATCTCTCAATAAAGTCAACACACTATCCCTCGTAATTCCGGCTAATATAGTTCCGGTTAATTTAGGAGTAATAACAACATCATTAATCACAAAAGCCACATTCATAGTGCCACATTCTTCAATATATTTTTTATTTTTCGCATCCAACCATAAAACATTATCATAACCCTGTTTTTTAGCTTCCATATCTGCTAATAAACTCCCCGCATAATTACCAGCACATTTAGCAGCACCAGTTCCACCTTCAGCAGCTCGTACATATTTATCTGTGACAATTAACTTTACAGGTTCAGAATAATAAGCACTTACCGGACAAGTAATAATAATAAATTTATAACTATTTGCTGGTTTGAGACCAACATATTCATCTGTAGCAAAATATATAGGTCGAATATATAAAACACTACCTGACTGAGTAGGAATCCAATCAGCATCTAATCTGATTAACTCCTTCAAACCTGTCATAAAAATCTCTTCAGGAATCGGTGGCATACATAATCGAAAAGCTGATTCATTGATACGTTTATGATTAGCTTCAGGACGAAATAATAAAGGATTTCCATTCTGGCTTCGATAAGCTTTTAAACCTTCAAAAACTGCTTGACCATAATGCAGAGCTGACATAGAAGGAGACATTTCAATATTGCCGTAAGGAACAATTTCAACTTCTTGCCAACTATCATTTTTATAGGTAGCAACCAACATCCGATCGCTAAAAACTTTACCAAACGGACTATTATTAATATCTTGTTCTTTGAGGCGAGAATAACTAATTTTTTCTATAGATATTTGATGGTTTAGTGTTTTGCTCATTTTCCGACTTATCTGATAATTGTCATTTTTTTTAGAATATCATTGATCGGCCACCATCTGAGCAGTTATTCGAGAAAAGATAATATCATTTTGAAAAAAGTTGGCTACAAATTTTCAGGATGTTGGTATAGCTATTCTCAAGCAACTGAGGTACAGCTTATAATTCACCAGCCTTGGTTTTACTGAAATTAATGTACCTCACGCTGACTGAGAAATAGGGGTATAGGAGTAAGGGCAATTCATGTTTGCCCAGCATTCGGACCCAAATTGCCCCTACTCCTATTATTTGTATGATTTGTAAAAAACATTTATCAAATTGCTATAACAGGAAAATTATCAGTATCACTGGGAGGGGGTTGTATTAATTAATCTGGGTTTAATCATCCTTGATTAATTCAACTCACTCCAATTATAATTCCTTGAGTAATTGTTTAACTTAACTAGTTATCAGCACTTTCATCTATTGCTTATCTGAGTGTTGTATGGAGCTTTCCAGCCTACAAAGGCTGTTATCCATATAAAATGTTCCCCAAAATGAAATGCCGGTACTGTTAAACAATAAATAATTAATAATTACCTCTTCTTTTTAAGGAGAGGATTGACTAAAAGGAAAATTTTTTCTTGATTTCCCTCTTTAAAGGAGAGGCTTTAAACCTTAATTATTTGGTAATACATCCCCTTTAAAAGGTTTACTTGCTGATAGCTGAAGACCAGGGCTATTTCATTCTAAACTGTGCCATGTTATGTATTTACGAAAAGAGGTTATTTAGAGCTTCCGATAATTTATCTTTCCCTATCTGAAAGTAAGTAAATTCATGGCTAAAATCTAGAATGAAATGACCCTGGCGGAATACTGATTGCTAAAAGTTATTTAAGATTATTCATCATGTTTAGCAATAACCCAAATAGCATGAATAATACCAGGAAAAAAGCCTAATAAAGTCAAAAGAATATTAATCCAAAAGGCACCGCCAAGACCAACGGTCAAAAATACACCCAAAGGTGGTAAAAAGATAGCAGCTAGAATCCGCAGTATACTCATTTTAGTTACTCTTGATAATTGTTAAACTATAGTTGTCTTAAGTTATAACATCAACTCTTAGTAGAACCTTTACCGAAAAATTTCGGAGGTTTTGCCAAAGTATAGACCTCCGTTTCATTAGCGATCGCCTCTCGCAGATATTTAGGTATTTGCAACATTCCCAATAAACTAATTCCATCGAACATCCGCAACCCACCAGTAGTTTTTTCCCTAAGCAAGTGGTCAACCGCTCCCGGATCGGGCCGACTAGCGATCGGCTTCGTCGAGCCCAAAACAAAACCCCAAGGTCTGCCATAGGTCGGAGTATAACTACTATAGGATTGAACATTAGGAAAAACAGCCTGCATGGTATTCACAATTCGAGCATGAAGCTTCATTTCTCCAGGAGAAACCGGGCCAGCTTGCAAGACAAAAAATCCGCCAGGGGTAAGCACCCGCAGCACTTTCTCAAAATAGTCCTTAGTAAACAACTGAAATGACGGCCCCTCTTCTATAGGGTCAGATAAATCAGAGATTACCACATCCCACTTTTCCTCAGAAGTCTCCAAAAATTCCAAAGCATCACCAATAATCAACTTCAGACGCGGGTCATCAAAAGCATCAGCGTGCATTTCCGGCAGATATTCACGACAAGCTTCCACCACCTCCCCATCAATATCAATCATGACCACTTTTTCCACAGTTTGCCAACGTAACACTTCTCGAATAGTAGCCCCCTCACCACCACCAAGAACTAAAACATTGCGAGGAGAGCCATGACAAATCATTGCCGGATGTACCAGAGGTTCGTGGTATAAAAATTCATCCCCGGTGCAAGACTGCCATTTACCATCAAGAACTAATCCCTTGCCATAGATACCTGTTTCTACAATATACATTTCTTGATAAGCAGTTTTTTTGTAGGCAAGTATTTTAGTTATGCCATGAACATAAATATCCCAAGGTGTGATATACTCGCTTACCCATAAATCTGCACCAACTTCGCTACCTGCCATAAAATACACTCCTGGATGAAATATTTATATTTATCTATATGTTTGGATAGACTGTATTTTTTAACACAAAATGGCATGAAATTCCCAGTAAACTCAATAAAAAGGCCATCTAATTTTTGTCAAGAGACCTCCAAGTAAAAAAATATCCCATTAGACTGAATCTAAGGGAGCCGAGGTAGTCCAAGAATTGGATAATTTATTTTTTGCTATTCCTTAAATTTGCACTTTAAGTAATAAAACCTATTTATTTCTGAGGTTTTGATCAACCACAAACGCAAAATAGTGTAAAGCCTCTGAACTTAATCTATAACTTTAATTGTTTTTTGACTTTTAACTTTTAACTTAAAAATATAATTATTAAGAGCCTGTCTTCAAGTATTATAAATATAATTAATTAATTGAATCAGCTACTCTTGATAGTGCTGTCAACGACTCAACGCTAATTCTAAAGAATATAGCGTGAGCTTGTAGGTTTCGGCTTATAAGCTTATAGTTGACCCGATTAAGTTCTTCTAGAACTACGTTATCTAAACCATAACACCTTCAGATACTTGCCAGTCTGTCGCTCTGTTGTTAACTATTAAACATCCGATTTGAGTTAAGGAAGTGTAGGAACGCTTAGTAAATTTAGATAACTTTATCCAGGCAAACATTACTGTATACAAGGAGAGACGCAAAAATGTCTAACCAAACAAATTTTGTCTTAGTGATAGATACAAATAAACAACCTTTAGCCCCTTGCAAACCAGGAGTAGCAAGGTCACTACTCAAAGCAGGTAAAGCTGCTGTTTTCCGTCGTTATCCATTTACTATCCTTATAAAAAAGGAGGTAAAAGGAAGTACCCCAAAGTGTGAGCTGAAAATAGACCCAGGTTCTAAGAAAACTGGATTAGCATTAGTTCAAAATAATCGTGTTATTTGGGCTGCTGAATTAGAGCATCGTGGTCAGTTAATTAAGCAATCATTAGAAAGCCGTAGAGCTTTAAGGCGTTCTAGGCGCAATCGCAAAACTAGATACCGTCAACCTAGATTTCTTAATCGCAAACGCTCAGAAGGTTGGCTAGCTCCTAGTCTAATGCACAGAGTATTCACTATTCAAACTTGGGTAAATAAGCTAATTAAGTTTGCTCCTATTAATTCTATTAGTATGGAGTTAGCCAGATTTGATACTCAGAAAATGCTTAATCCTGAAATTAGCGGTATTGAGTACCAACAAGGGGAATTAACAGGTTATGAAGTTCGGGAGTATTTATTAGAAAAGTTTGATAGAACTTGCGTATATTGCAATGCAAAAAACGTGCCTTTAGAAGTTGAGCATATTATCCCCAAATCTAAAGGTGGCAGTAATAGCATTAGTAACTTGACTCTAGCTTGTCGGCCTTGTAATAAATCTAAAGGTAATCAAGACATTAAAGACTTTCTCAGCGATCGACCTAATCTACTCAAACGGATATTAACTCAAGCCAAACAACCACTTAAAGATTCTGCTGCTGTTAATGCCACTCGTTGGAAGTTGTTTGAAACTTTTAAATCTACTGGACTTGAGGTAAAAATAGGTTCTGGAGCATTAACTAAGTTTAATCGGCGTAAATTAGGTCTATCTAAAACTCATTGGTTAGATGCAACTTGTGTTGGTAAAGTTGATGAGTTGTTTGTCGATACTTTACAACCGTTATTGATTAAGTCTTGTGGTTGGGGTAGTCGGCAAATGTGTAGAACCGATAAGTACGGCTTTCCAATTCGGCATTTATCCAGACAAAAAGTACATTTGGGGTTTCAGACTGGAGATATTATCAAAGCTGATATTCCAAAAGGGAAATATGCTGGTGAATATGTTGGTCGAGTTACCGTCAGACCTAGAGGTTCATTTGCTCTCAAATCTAAAGTTCATAACAAACAAATTGATATTAATTATAAGTATTGTCAAACTGTTCATAAACTTGACGGTTATAGCTATGATTTTGGTCAATTTGTAGAAATTAATGAGCAAGTCAATACAGCTACAATTGTCGATCGAGTAATAAATCCAGTTAAGTTGTCGTTATTTGATACTTCTCAATTAACTATTGAGACAAATAAAACTCAACGCAAATCAACGAATAAAACAGGAAACGATAATTACCAACAACTAAGTTGATTTTAATTAAGAGCGAGGAAAATAGTTTATTTGCTGGCTGTTTTCCTCTCACCGTTAAATCACAGATTATAACGGGAGTCCCCAATAGCTATTTAAAGATGGAAAATAATAAAACCAACAATTTCCCCGAAATATATTTGAATCAGTGGGATGTAGAACTTTATGAGAGTAAACATTCCTTTGTTTCTAACTTAGCAACAGATTTATTAGAATTGTTAAGTCCCCAAACTGGAGAAAACATTCTCGACCTTGGCTGCGGTACAGGTCATCTTACCTACCAAATTACAACAAAAGGGGCGAAAGTTGTAGGTATTGATAATGCTCCGAATATGATAGAAGAAGCCCATCGTTGTTATCCGGATATTCAATTTTTAGTAGGAGATGGAGTTAATATAGCAGTCAAAGAAAAATTTGATGCCGTATTTTCTAATGCAACACTTCATTGGATTAAAAAACCGAAAAAAGTTATTAGTAATATTTGGCGTATCCTGAAACCAGGAGGTCGTTTCGTAGCGGAATTTGGAGGTAAAGGTAATGTGGAAATAATTATTAATGGTATTTATGAAGCTTTAGATGCTGCTGGTTATAGTAGTAATAAAAAATTTAATCCTTGGTATTTTCCTACTATCGGAGAATATTCGGCTATCTTAGAATCTGAAGGTTTTTTGTTGACTTTTGCCACATTATTAGACAGACCAACAAAACTCGAAGATGGAGAAAATGGTCTGCGTCATTGGATTAATATGTTTGCAAATTGTTTTTTTAAGGGTATTCCGGAAAAAAAGCAAAATATTATTATTACTGATATTGAAAATAGATTACGTTCTCAACTATATGAGAAAGGTAGGTGGACGGCTGATTATAAGCGAATTAGGATTATGGCTTTTAAGGAAGGTAAATTGAATAAATAATGACTAAATTACTGATTATTTAAGTTATTGTTGTTTTCTACAATAATTTATATGTGTTACTAATTTATATTTCATTTCACTTATACCATTTCTCAAAGATTAATGCTTTAATCATGTTCGGTTGAATAGTTATAATTCATAGGCAAAAGGTCATTTCAGTCACAGGTAGGAGAGATTTGATGGAACGGCTATACATAGAGAATTAATTATATTTATAACGCTTTCATCCGAACATGATATTACTTGATAACTACTTCAACTATAGCAATCCTATTTCAGTTATAAATTTTTGGTGGTGGTAGGTGGTAGGTGGTAGGTGGTAGGTAGAAGACAAAATAAATACATCTAAATTTTTCACAAGTTATTTAGGATTGCTATATAAGCAAGAAGGAAGAAATGAAGTTAAAGTAGAGGTATTTTCAACAATTAATAATTAATAATTAATAATTAATTATTACCTCTCCTTAAAAGGGATAGGATTGACTAAAAGGAAAAATTTTTCTCTCTTGCTCGATTGGATATGGCGAGGAGACCTCGCCATCCCACCCTACGGTTCGCTCCGCTTTACATGTCGCTCCGCGAAACGACCGCTTGTTTCCCCTTTAAAGGAGAGGCTTTAAACCTTCATTATTGGGTAAAAATTAGATTGCAAAAATTTGCTCTATGCAGAATATTTTAATTTCCTTATTTTTTTTGTGAAAAAACACCCAAAACCCTTGATTTAAGAATATGTAGCCAAATTTTTGAGATTTAGTATTATCTAGTTAATCTCTAGAAAAATTTATCAATAAATTAAGTTGCTATAAATACTAAAAAAACGATTATTTTTAACATCGACCTACTTCTATAAAACTTAAAGTAACTTATCAAGTGCTGTCTTGAAAGTTTCATAAAGAGAAACACTAACTATATTTTCTACAAGTTCGCCACTTTTAATCAAAAATCAAACAAGCTTGTACGGAGAGAGAAAATCTTAGCCAAAATTTAAAAAAAATGGGGTTTATTGTTTATCCCTCAGCAACAAATGTTCTCTTTGTTAAGACAAAACCTCTGGGAATTCTTTCAGTTAATGTAGTTAAAATTCTTAGGGATAAAAATATATGAGTATATATAGGTACGGGATTTTGGTTTGAAGCTTGGTTTAGATGGTTATTACTTTAGAACTGCTGTAGGTACATCCAATGAGAATTAGAAATTACAGGTTGCTTTAGCAGAAGCAATTTCAGAAATAACCAAAGGCTAAGTTTATATATTCGTATATTTAGCAGTCAGGTATTTATAATTAACAATTAATAATCACCTCTCTTGAAAATAAGAGGATTGGTGAACAAGATTTTTTGGATTTATTTCTTCTTTCAAGAAGAGGTTTTAAATCTTAATTATTCGGTAAAAAATACCAACAAACGTGTTTTAAAAATGTTCTAACTAATTTATAGCAATCAGTAGTGATTTGTGAGAAATGTATTCTGCATTTTCTTATAACTCAAAGAATCTTTCAATTAGTCTCTCACATTTGATTCCTGATTGCTATATTCTTTTAATCTTCACTCCCTAGCTATTTAAACAGAGCGACAAGCTTTTTTTTAACTTCAGTTTTTCAGCAATCCCTAGTTAACTATTATGCTCAATATTTACATCAGCAGCATAAACAGCTTGTACATTATACCAATTTAAAAATATGCGAGAAATTTCCAAAGCCAACTGTGACTTACCTCTGTCAATTAACCATTGCAAAAAAACAGCCATAGTCTTTTCATTTAATCTCCCACCTAATGATAAAACTCCCCATAATAACCTGTGTAACCAAGTCATTTGAATCATCATTTTTACCTCCCAAGTTGGATGCTTTTGATAAAACAAAACACCCATTCGCCCCCGTTGAATTTCTCGCTCAATCATTCCCGGTAACTGCTCCAAATAAAACGGTGGATGCCAATGATAACCAACAGCATCTGGACATTTTATTAACTTCAAACCCAACTTTTTTAACCTAACTCCCAACTCCAAATCTTCCCAACCATACTGTTCAAAACGAGTATCAAATAATCCTGCCTCAATTAACCAACGACGAGCGATCGCTACATTTCCCGTAGCAAAAAAAGCCGCCGAAAAATCAGTTAATTTATAAGGTTCTGAAGTCGGAAAATCAAAATTACAAGTATTAATAACTCTGCCATAAGTAAATACATTATCTGACCCCGCACCAATTAAACTATCCGCGTGTGATTGTAAAAAAGAATCAGTCACCACCAAGTCACTATCAATAAAAATAATAAAATCACCCTTGGCCCGTTCAACCCCCAAATTCCGAGCTGCTGCTGGCCCTTGATGAGACTGAGAAAATAGCTGGACATGGGGAAATTCTTTGGCCTCCGTTTCCAACCAGTGGACAGTGCCATCCGTCGAACCATCATCCACAACTATTACCTCATAATTTGCGATCGCATGGTCATAATTTTGATTTTCTAGAGCGCGAAGACATTTTTCTAAAA
>JBARXI010000618.1:0-3527 GCA_049647275.1 Microcoleaceae cyanobacterium | reverse complement strand
GAGCGCCACAACTTCACAGTATTATCCCAACTCACCGAAGCAATAATTTTACCATCAGGGCTAATAGCCACTCCTCTAACTCCCCCAGTATGGTCTGATAATGTTTTCAATAAACTACCATCCGGTCTCCATAGTTTAACAGTATTGTCTCCACTGGCTGAGGCGAGAATTGCTCCACTGAAACTAAAATCTACATCCCAAACTGTAGCGCTATGACTATGAAGCGGTTTCAACCAATTACTTTCTGGATGCCACAGTTTAACAGTGCCGTCATTACTAGCCGAGGCAATTAATAATCTATCCGGACTGACGGCAACTTGCCAGATTTCACCGTTATGACCTTTGAAGGTTTTCAGCAGTGTGCCGTCGCGTTGCCAGAGTTTAACAGTTTTGTCGCGGCTACCGGAAACAATCATTTCGCCATCGGGGCTGAATACAACGCCATAGATTTCATCAGTATGTCCAGTTAGTGTTTTGACTAGTGTGCCGTCTGTGCGCCACAGTTTGATGGTGCGGTCGTCGGAGGCTGAGGCTATGAGTTCGCCATCGGGGCTAAATGCAACGCCGTAGATTTCGTCAGTATGACCTGTGAGTGTTTTGACTAGAGTGCCGTCTGTGCGCCACAGTTTGATGGTGCGGTCGTCGGAGGTTGAGGCTATGAGTTCGCCATCGGGGCTGAAGGCTACTTGCAATACTGGGGCTGTATGTCCAGTTAGTGTTTTGAGTAGTGTGCCGTCTAGTTTCCACAGCTTGATGGTTTTATCTCTGCTGCTAGTGGCAATGGTTTGACCGTCGGGGCTGAATGCGATTCCTATTACTGCTGCTTGATGTCCGCTCAAGGTTTTGATGAGGGTGCCGTCGCGATGCCAAAGTTTAATGGTTTTGTCGTTGGAGGTGGAAGCGATGGTTTGACCGTCGGGGCTGAATGCTACTCCGTAAACTAAGGCGCTATGACCTGTCAAAGTTTTGATTAATGTGCCGTCGCGTTGCCAGAGCTTGATGGTTTTGTCTCTACTGCTGGTGGCGATGGTTTGACCGTCGGGGCTGAATGCAACTCCCCACACTCCATCGTTATGACCTGATAGACGATTTTGCTCTAGCACTCCGTCTACTGCTTGTTGTAGGATTTTTTTTACTTGATGTCTAGTTTTGGGGTCTATATTTCCTATTTTTTCTAGTTGTTTTTTTGCTCTAATTGCTGCGATTAATGCGTCTAATTTTTGATGAGAAAAAAATAGAGATTCTGAGGAAATAATTATTGATTTAAGGGCAGTTTTTGCTGCTTTTCGATATTGAATTGATGTTGCTATTGCCAGGCTGGTTGATATGGCTAGGGCTAGGCTGACTATTATTAATAAAATTTTATTTTTTTGAGCTTTTTCTTTTTGTTGGGCAAGCCGATTTTCTACTTGTTTGATTTTTTCTGCTTCTAATTGCTGTTGTACTTCTTGCCGCTCTAATTCTTGACTAGCTGTTAAAAATTGATAGTCTAAGTCACTCAAACTTTTGTCTTGAGACCAGTGGAGAGCATCTTGTAAAGCGCTACCGCGTAATAGTCGGGATTTATCAGTTTGGTTTGAGGCTATCCATGCTTCGAATGCTTGGGAATAGGGTCGCAGATTTTGTAGTTGTTTTTTTACCCAGTTGAGATTAAAAATTTCTTGGTAAATTTTGTTAAATACTTTGAGTTTTCCTTGGCTTTTTACAACTAATCCTGTCAGCCTTAACTCCATTTGTTCGGCGCTGTCATTACAGATTATTTCTCCTTGTTGTAAAATTTGCTGATAAATTCCTAATAATCTACCTGCTGTTTGTTCTCTGTAGAGCAAGCGGTCACGAATTGTTGTTAAATGTTTTGATTGGTCTGATACTTCCCAATTTTCAATCAGATAATTTCTGACTAATTTTTGTATTGATTCTGTAGTTTTTTCTGCCGAAATAGGGTGTTCATACGATAGTATCAGTTGACAAATTTTCTGTGTTAAAAAAGGCTGCCCACCAGTCCAAGCTAATATTTCTGCCATGACTGTTTCAGGATTACTAACTTTTTCAATAAATCCTTTGACTAAAGGTTGAGATTCATTTAACTGAAAACCATCAAGATGTATTGCTTTACCAATATTAAATGGGGTACGGTTTTTGTCTATAATTAAATCTGAGGGAGTTGCTACTCCTAAAAGAGCAAATGTTAGACTTTTATAAATGGGAAAATCTGACCGTTTATTGTAGAAAAATCTAATCAGAGCAAAAAAATCATCTGTGGGAAACTTTAGGCTAAGAATACTATCAATTTCATCGATAAAAATGACAATATTTTGATTAATTTTTGGGAGTAATATTTCTGTGAGAAACTGACTTAAACGTTGCAGGGGAGAAAAAGAAGAGCGATCGCTCCACCAGGCCAAAAGCTCAAATTCTTCTAATAAATCAAAACTACTCGCCAAATTATACACTATTCCCGCATACCATTCCTCGGGTGTAATATCTTGACTGCCGATCGCTGTCAAATCTATGGCTGCACAAGCTATTCCAGATTGTTTTAAGCGTTGCATTGTTTGTACCCGCAGACTAGACTTGCCCATTTGACGTGAGTTTAGTACATAGCAAAATTCTCCCACTATCAAATTTTGATAAAGTTGATAGTCTGCTTGTCGCTTAACGTAAGTGGGAGCATCTACAGGCAAACTACCACCCACTTGATAACAAAATATTGGGTTATTTTCTAGGGTCATCGAGTTAAATACTCCAATTAGACCATGGCAATCAGATTATGGCCACCTCAGCAAAAACACTGATTGTTATCTTCTATTTTAGACTTTATATATATTATTGACGACTCTCGAAAACCTCTAGCAATTTTATTTCAGTTGTCATATTTTTTTGTCGAGTTAAAGATATTACAGGCAACGTTTCTACAGTTAGAATTTAAAGTATTTTTTTTGATTTTAGCTATTAGTTATAAGTAGGTGGGCATAATTAAAGATCAAACAGTTGTAGTTGTAGGGTGGGCAATAGCTATAAGTGTCTTTGTATAAAGGTTTTAGCTTCCTACACGCATTGCCCACATTATGCGTTTATTTATGCCGACCTACTTATCAGTAGAATGCCCATTAAGCGTAAGGATTCAGGTGTCTCAAACCCAGTGATAGAAAGACTTCTGAAAACGGCTGACTCAACAAGTTAACACTTTCATTCTCAATAATGACGAAAATAAAAGCTTATGGCAATTTATATTGAGAATATAATTTTTGGTAAAATAGCTGTAACTGCTTATTAATCAAGGCTTGTAGAATTTTCTATCTGACCTAAATCCTTACCAAATAATTAAGGTTTAAAGCCTCTCCTTTAAGGGGGAAACAAGCGGTCGCGCATGCTGGCGCACAACTGCGCTCTTCGCGGAGCGACATGTAAAGCGGAGCGAACCGTAGGGTGGGATGGCGTTTTGCTGGCGCACAACTGCGCTCTTCGCGGAGCGACATGTAAAGCGGAGCGGCTCTGTAAGAGCGGGTCTCCTTTCCCTCCGGGAC
>JBARXI010000617.1:0-6472 GCA_049647275.1 Microcoleaceae cyanobacterium | reverse complement strand
TCCCATTATGATAATTATTGTTAGTGTTGCATAAAATGCTCCACGAATCATTGCTGGATAACGACGATAAAACTTCACATTACCAGCCAAATATTCAATACATTCATACCCTATTAACAGAGGTAATGCTATTAATCCTGCTAGAGTAGGCTTTGGCATAGTTAAAGCAAAGTTGCCAAAATCAACAAACAGAATTTTTGTAAATTCTATCACCTGATTTAGAGAATTTGCTCTAAACAGCAGCCACCCATAGCAAGTCAAAATAAAGAACAATAAGGTCGTTATTAATGACCTTAAAAAACCCTGAATATGAGTATTTTTTGTCTTAGATTTGGGAGTAAAAAATCTATAGATACAAAGAAGTGACCCCTGATAAAATCCCCATAAGATAAAATTCCACCCAGCTCCGTGCCAGAGTCCACCTAGTACCATTGTAGTCATCAAATTTTGATAAGTTCTCACATTTCCTTTGCGGTTACCACCAAGAGGGATGTATAAGTAATCTCTTAACCAAGTTGAGAGACTGATGTGCCAACGACTCCAAAATTCACTAGGAGTCTTTGAGAAGTAAGGCAAATTAAAGTTGGTCATCAGTTCTATACCAAATAGTTTTGCTGTACCACGAGCAATATCAGAGTAACCAGAAAAGTCACAATAAATTTGAGCTGTAAATAGGAAGGTTGCTAAAACTACATCCAACCAAGAAACTAATCCAGTTGTACTGTAAATAGCATCAACTGACCCTGCTATACTGTCAGCAATTCCTATCTTTTTAAATAAGCCAAATAGAATTAGAAAAATCCCTCTTTGAGATTGGTTAAAACTTAATTGACGGGGATTCAATATACGGGGAAGTAACTCTGATGCTCTCTCAATTGGGCCGGCAACTAACTGTGGAAAAAAGGATACGAAAAGGGCAAAATCTAAAAATCTGTTTGTTGACTTCATCTTCCCCTGATAAACGTCAATGGTATAGCTCATTGTTTGGAATGTATAGAATGATATACCGACGGGTAAGATGAGATTTAAACGCCAAAAGTTGGCAGAAACTTCCAAGGAGCTAAGAATTGCTTCAGCGCTGCCTATGAAGAAATTAAAATACTTGAATATAGCTAGAATACCTAAATTAGAACATATACTGATAATCAGAAAAAGGCGACGACGTTTTTGAGTTTCTATCGTGGCAAGTTGAGGATATATCCAATTAAAAATTCCTATTACTAATAGTGTTCCTAGTAAGACAAACCAACCAAATATAGAAGTAGGTAAAATTTGTTGCCATTCTACTGATATAGCGATCGGTTTAATACTTAATTGAACCGCATCCCATTGCAATGTAATAAAGAAAAATGCTGCTAATACTGTGTACACAGAAACCCAACATCTTTCTTTACCTGTTAATCGACCTTCCGTAATCATTAGGCCACAGCAAAAATCAACAGCAGTTGAGATAACTATCAAAAACAGAAACCGTTCATCCCACCAACCATAAAATATATAGCTGGCAACTAATAACATTAAGTTCTGTCCGCGAAAAGGAAGGACACGGTACAATAAATAAGTAACAAAAAGAAATACCAAAAATTAAATTGAATTAAATAACATCTTGATTCTTGTACTTCAAAATATATAGCTATTCTATTATAAGCATTGATTCTTGACAGAAATAAATAAAAAAAATCTATAATTCCTCTTTTCTAACTTTTTCCGGCACTCCCACAGGAGATAAACCAGCGATCGCTCTTAAATTTTGACACCTAACTAACTCAGTAAAATTAAAACTATTCCGCCCCTCAATTCTCGCCACATTTTCAATTCCTTTTAATAAATAACTAGCTGCTTCAGCCTCTTCATAACCCCGTCGCGTAGCCACTCGAATTGCCATTTCATCTGCAGCTAATTCTGTTTGTACACTATTATTACTCTGCCAAATTCTTGTTAAACCAATCGCACTCAAACCACCAGCAACCACAATTCCAACTACATCTGCTTCAGTTATTTCAGAAATAATCCCTACCAAACCCACAGCAAAAATTCCTTGATTTAGACTAGGTTTAAACCATTTTATTCCACATAACCAACTAACACTTCTTAACATGATTAAATCTCGTTGCGCCCTTGGTAAATTCATCCATAAATCAAAATTTAGATATATCGTCCGGTCATTTTTCCAAGGCAAAGGAAAGGATGTCTCAATAATTTTAGGCTGTTGTGGTTTGCCTACTATTTTTGTCATCATCCGCCCAGAAGCAGGCATGATATCTAATAAACGGCTAGTTTCAGAAAGTTCTGGATTCATAAAATTTAGGGTGTAGAGTATGGGAAAATTCTCTAGGGACTTTAGAGACAAAATCCCCTAAAGAATTTAGGAAGCAAAGTGGCAAAATCTCAAGTGCATTACCCAGGGTATTATTTTTAAAATTTAGTATTAGTAGAGTCATATTTTTAGCAAGATTAAGGACTCGTTAAAAATAACTATTACAGTTTTTTTTATAAGAGCTAGATTTCACAATTTATTTCAGATAAAATTTGTACAACTTATTTTTACATTGCTTCTAAATGTGAAAAAAATCACACCTACCACCTAAATAAGTAGGTGTGTATAATTCAGAAAATAATGACAGAGATTCACGCATAGTAAAAACAAGATTTAAAAGTGTCTTCAGACTTTAATTTTCAGATTTTTCGTTTTTTTGCGCAGCATTCCGTAGGAAACATTTATCTATGCCTACCTACTTACCCAAAAATTAAGGTTTAAAGCCTCTTGTTGGCTACGCCACGGGATGCCACCCTAGAAGAAGAAATCAATCAAAAAAATCCTTAAGGAGAAGTAAGAATTAATTATTAATTGTTAATTGTTAAATTGCCAATTATTTTAAACTATTTGATAATACTCTCAAAACCTGGGGTACTTCATCTGCTTTGGTCTCCATAGCAGAAATTAATAACAAAAACACATTCCTACCTCTGTTACGAGCTAACACCACCCCACTCATAAATTGTGTATTATTCTCCATAGTTAAACTACCACTCCAAGGTAAAATAATCTCTCCAGGAGCGATGGCTCTAAACTGCCCCGGTTGAAACCCTTCTCCCCCTTCCAACTCCTCTATAGCAATTTTCGCCAAAGCCTCATTATCTAACTGTCGTGTACTAACCTGGGGTTTAACTACTACCGTATAAGCCAAATTTCCTTCTGGAGACTCGACTACAGGTAGACCAGCAATAACTTTTTGTTGATAACCTTCCAGGATACCCACCTCAAATCTACTCTCTTTGTAAGGTTGAGCGCTCAAAGTTATGGATGAATTAGTATTAGACTGAGCTTGGGCAACTTCTAACAAAAATATCCCATCCGAATTTTCTATAATAGAATTAAAAATTAGTAAACTTAGAGCAGTTAATAATCCAATACTAATTAATCGCCAACGCTTCATTATTAAACTCCACATATACTATAAATTAGCTAAACAGGACTTACGCAAAGTATTTATAAATAGTGTTTCTGGTAGGGGTAATTCATGGAAAGCGTAGCATTCGGACCGAAATTACCCCTACCAGTAGCGTCTGTGCGTAAGTCCTGTAAACATTAGACCTATTGCAAAAGTAAATCCTAGATTACACTAGAGGCCTTCTGACGATTTAAGATCGAGATGGGTGTGTTGCAACGCACCCTACAAGAGTAGGTACATTTTTAGATTGCACTCTTAATTTTTGTTTCATTTGTGTTTTTATCTCCCCACACTCCCCACACTTCCTCATCTTTTTCTAATTTACCTTTTTAGTTTTGTCAGTCCACTACAAGTAGAATTTTCCTGCGTAAGTCCTGAATAATGAAAATTATCGACCTAATATACCAGGGTTGCCAAAATCAAATAATCCCGCAACGCAACCAGTCATTAAAGTAGCAAGAGTACCTGCCCAAAGTGCCTTCCAACCTAGAGAAGAGACCTCCGAACGCCGAGACGGAATGAGATTTGATAACCCACCAACAAAAATTCCGTAGGATGCCACATGAGTAAAACCGCAAAGAACATAACTAACTATTAAAAGAGCGCGATCGCTAATTTGTCCGGTTGCATTTAACTGTGCCAAAGTTAAATAAGGGGGGATACTGGTTTCAAATAATCTCCGCCCAATAATTGTCGAAGCTTGCCAAAGTTCGTTCCAATCTAGAGATACTCCGGTGAGGAAAGTCAGGGGTAAAAATATTGCTCCTAAGATATTTTCTACAGTAATTACTTGAAATATATTGCCTAGAGGACTGGGTAGACTAGCCAGACCATTAAACATCGCATTGACCAAAGCAAGTAAGCCCAGAATAGCAATAATTACCGCAGCAATACCGACCGCCATTTTTACCCCATCCATCGCTCCACCAATTAAGCTATCCATAGGGTTTGGCAGTTTTTTGCCTTCTTCTACTGGTTCAGGTGGAATATGACCTAAAGTTTTAGGTACTTCCGTTTCTGGTATCAATATTTTGGAGAGTACAAAGCAAGCCGGAATAGTCATTATTGACGCAGATACCAAATGTCCAGTAATGGCCGGAAATGTTGGTCTGAGGATACCTGCATATAAACCTAGTACCGAAGAAGCGATGGAGCCGAAGCAACTGGATAAGATGGCGCAGAGTTCGCTGCGGGTCATATCGGGTAGATATGGTTTGACGGCTATTGCTGATTCTATACCAACAAATATATTAGCAGCGCCAGATAGGGATTCGGCACCACTGAGTTTCATGGTTTTTTGGAATAGTTTGGCAAATAATTGGACTACTGGTTGAATCAAGTGTAGTCGATACATGAGGCTAACTAAGCCAGAGAAAAAGATGATTTGTGGTAGAGAACGAAAGGCGAAGATAAAGCCTGGGCTCAAGTTGTCGGGGCCAATACGATCGCCAGGAATTTCTACATAGGGGCTGCCGACTGTTCTGACAATCCATCTTGCTGCTGGTCCTGGCCCGGCAACTCGACTGGGGTCTGGCACAAATGCAGAATTGGAACCGCCAAATAAAAATCTTGCTCCAGCTTCGGAAGCATCAAGTAGGACGTTTAAAAGATTATTTATTTGTGCGATTAGGTCGCGGGTGGGCAGTACAAATACGAGTAAACCAATAAATATTTGTAGTCCGATTCCCCAGAATATAACGTTCCAAGGAATGACTCGGCGATTTTCTGAACCTAGCCATGCAATGAAGCATATAGCTACGATTCCGAGTAGAGATATTAGGTTTAATAGGGGATTCATCTATGGTCAAAAGTCTACTGTTAACTGTCAAGAGTTAAGTATTTTCATATTTATCGTTCTGGGGTTTAGGTTAACTTAATTAAGGATAAAATTCTGAAGTAATGAGTAATTTTTAACTTTATGTAAATTTTTTTTTCTTTTAAGTTTAGTTTTTAGTTAAAATATTGACATAAGTAAATTCTTATGATATAGAAGAGAGTAAAATATGGAAGCTTTTAGTCTAACCCCCCCCAAATGGACAGAATTAGCCGATCATGCGTTTCAGTTTTGCTGTCCCAAATGTGGGACAAGTACGATGGAAGCACAGGCAGTATGGATTAATAGGCGATCGCCTGTGTATGCAGAAAATCGTCGTCGCAAATGGCAAGAGTTTTATCATTGTGAGTGTGGTTGTAGTTGGTGGGCTTGGAGTAGCGATCGGCCTCCTTCTAAGTATGCTCGCGATCGTCAAGATGCTGCGGATGGGGATTGGGATGATTGGAATAACTTAGATTTAGAGTAACTATTAATCAGGATTTAAAGTAGAAGTTTCCGGTTTTGGACAGTAGATATCTCCAGAAAAAAGGGAGTAGGTAGTAGGGACGTTGCATGCAACGTCCGTAGGTCGTAGGGGGAAATAATTGATGATTTCTGTATGATAATTGATTTTATTTTGTATTATTGGAGATGTTTAGTAGACATCTCCAATAAATAAAGAATGTAGAGAGGTTCCATCGAACCTCTCTACATTGGTTTGAGAAAAGGGATATTTAATTTCTACCTGATGTTTGAAAAACGATCGCCTTAATTAAAATATCCGGAATTACGCATTTTTAGGCGCTTGACACTACATATATAAGACGTTATAGTTTTAATTTACTACATATAGTGTCTTTGCGTAAATCCCGGTCTCAGAAGACCATCGCAAGACTAGACTTTTTTGACCAACTCTATTAGACAAAGGCGTGGAAAATAAATAAACCTTTTAATTAGATCGGAATTGGAAAGAAAAATTCACCCTAAAAAATCCTTTTTTCTGCCTTTTCCATAAAAATATCTTACCGAATAATTAAGGTTTAAAGCCTCTTCTTAAAATAATAAAAAGTAAACAATTTTCTCATTGGTATCAATCCTCTTCCTTTAAGACAGAGGTAATTATTAATTATTCATTATCAATAGACATCTCCAAAATAGAAAATAAGGTAAAATTATCAAAACCATTTATGTATGCGGTCACCAAAAT
>JBARXI010000616.1:0-2887 GCA_049647275.1 Microcoleaceae cyanobacterium | reverse complement strand
GTCTATTTTCCATCCAGAACGACAAGGATAAGTCCATCCTTTATATGTTCTAGATGATTTGAGCTTTGGGTATCCTGACTTAAGTTTAAAGAATCTTTGGAAGGCAAAATCAACTCTTTTTACAGTTGCCTGAAGGGCCTGACTACCTAATTCTTTATACTCTGTCCAGACCTCTTTACAGTCTGGCAAACAATTCTGTTGCTCAAAATAATCAACGGATTTACCAAATTTTTGATATTGAGTTTTGCGATTAACTACACAGGCGTTATATAGGTCTTTATGAAGCCTCCGCCAATAGTTTAATTTATCGTTTTGCTCTTGATTAGGGTACAGCCTAAAAGTAATTCTTTTGGTAGTCATGTTGACGACCTCAACAAAACTGATATGATGATTCTACCCTAATCACCTATAGTAGGATGTCAAGATGCAACCAACAAAAGGGTCACATAGTGTTTTTAGCGTGCGGTTACATTTTGTTTTTGTTACTCACTATCGTAGAAAAGTAATAACCGCCCCAATACTAGAACGATTACGAGAAATGGTCTGGCAGGTATCAAGAAAAATGGATTGTGAGTTAATAGAGTTTTCGGGTGAAATGGATCATGTACATATTTTGTGAGATTTCCATCCGAAAAACTCTATCTCTGCTGTTGCAGGATGTCTGAAAAGTTATACCGCTTGGGTCATGAAAAAAGACTTTCCTGAGCAAGTTGCTAAATTTTACAAAGACAAGGTTTCTTTCTGGTCTAATTCTTATTATGTTGCCTGATCTGGTGGCGCACCTATTGAAAAATTGAAAGAATATATTAAAAATCAAGATGCTCCCAAAAGTTAATTTGATAATTTTTCGGACGTTGAGTCCTCAAATTGTCGCGCTTTCCTTCCCCATCCCGCTATCGCTGAGGGTGGGGAAGGAAAGCGCAGTCGTTCAATGTTAGACGCACCCCTTTATTTCTTAACTAGCCAGTCCGATCTTTGAAAATTCGTTCTTAAATTTATTCAAAAAGACCTAAATCATCATTGTCGATCTTCTAAAATCTACCAAACAAATAATTGGCCTTTTAGCCACCGACATTAGTTTCAGCCTGAATATTTGTGTTGGGTGAAATATTGTTTTTTTCAAACTCTTCTCTGTTAGGAAATATCTCGAAAACCCGGTCCATACTAGTCAGCTCAAACAAAATTCTAATTTGCTCATTAATTGAACATACAACTAACTGACATCCAGCAGCGCGTACTGTTTTGAGAGCTAAAACTAAAGCTCCCAAGCCGGAGCTATCCATAAAAGTTGCATCTTTAAAATCTATCAATATAATATCTGCTCCTGCTTCAACTTGTTCGCCAATTTCTTGGCGAAATTGAGTTGCTTTAGTACCATCTAAAATGCCGGAAGGTTGAATATATTTAACAACAGTGCTCATATTTTCTAGCAGCTATAACTCTAACTATTAGGAAGCCATCATTAGTATAGCCCATGACTAAGATTTAATCTGATAATATTGCCAGAAATTATCTATTAGGACAATAGGCAAGTAAAGGGTAGGAGAGAAGAGTGTGCCGTGTGGGGAAAGCTTCGAGAGAAAATCTGTTGCTGAATGAAGTTAAAAGCAAGTCATATTAAATTTTTCGTCAGGTCCCATCTCTTCTTGGGACTTTTTTGGGGCCGCTGGGAAATTTGCTATTGTATGTCTTTCGATCGTTACTTTTGTGCTTGTGTCTTAATCTTTTTCAATTGGTAGGGCTAACTTTGGCACGATAGAGCAGTTTATCCCCTTGCCGATGACCAGTATAACGGACTTGTACCAGGTCTCCCTCCTGAGCAGACCCCTCCATAAGTTGATGCAAATGGGGGTCAAAACGAACTTCTGCCCCTACAGGAGCGATCGCCTCTATCTTCCATTCTTGCATTAACCGTTCAACTGGACGTAACAATGGTAGTATTTTTACTGCTGCCAGGCGGGGATTTTGCTTAACTTTCTCCACAACTGTTGGCCATTGTACTAACCAAGATTCTAAAATTTGCAGGCTAGACTGCTGAAATTCCTGCATTAAAGATTGTTTTTGTTCCTCTAACTTTGTCTGAAGGAGTTGATATTCTTGTTGTAATGTCGATCTTGTAGTTGCCTCTAATTTTTCTACAGATTTAGGGGCAAAATTAGCTAATAGTTCTGTTACAGTTATTTCTAATGCTTGGCTAATTTTGAGTAAAATATCAACTCGCATTTGTAACGCTAACCCACGTCGCAAACGAATAAGCTGTAGCTCAGAAACCCCTGCTTTTTGACTTAATTCTTTGCAGTTAGAAATACCTACCTTCTGCATCAAGTTTTGTAACTGAGGGGTGTAGTTTGGTAGGGATGACTGATTAATCATTTTGCCAGATGCTAAAAGAGCAGATACAATAGTCTGCCATTGAATATACCACAACTATATTGATTAATTAGCTGATAGAGATATATTGACATCCTCTCGGGCCTTTATCGCGTGGAGATTCCCAAACCTAACAACGCCCGGTTTCTGCTGCCTCTTCCAGAGGAGCTTTCCTATATCATGCTTAGGAAACGCTAAAAATGCACTTACCCAAGGATATTTGTTTCCTTCTTGTCTTACAGTCGATTCACACATTCTTACTACCAGCCCGGTAGTCAAAATATTTATACTAGCGTTGATGTCTCTATATCTATATCTATATCTATAATATTCTATATATAAATATAAGCATTACGTTAATTGGGCGCGGACATATAATTATTAATAATTAATTCAACTGATATAAAAGACTATGCCTGGACCTTATAGCTATGATTGACGAAAAAAAGTAATTGCTGCACCTTAAAGAGGAGAAAAGAAAACTACTGTAGCCCCGTTCTTTAAAATTAGTCGTAAT
>JBARXI010000615.1:0-3357 GCA_049647275.1 Microcoleaceae cyanobacterium | reverse complement strand
TCCTCGTCGGGAACGTCGTATGGGAAAGCGACCATGTTATAATAGAAGAACACAGGGGGAGGGCATCACCTCTGTATAAACTGCAACTCCTTTGCGGGTTGAAGAATCCCGCGGGGCTCGCTCAAGCGCAACGTCGGGAGTATGTCAATCAATTAGGAAATATTGATACCGTCATTATTGGGCGGTATCGGTATTAGTTAATTACTAAAGTGGGAAATCCAGGTAAATAGTTTATAATACCTATCAAATAGACATCTCCAGAAAAGAGGGAGTAGGGAGTAGGGAGTAGGGAGTAGCGAGAAATAATTGATGATTTGTGTGAGATAATTACTTGTATTTTTATTATTAGACATCTCCAATAATAAAAATACAAGTAATTTATGAATTTCTGATAAAAAACTCCTTTGATTATTATTTTATTTCTTGTTTATCTTGTCTTCCCTATTATTTATAACTGTTTAACCGGAGATAATATTATTTCTACCAGCAGCCTAAAAATTTGTAGATTTTTTTTTGATAAGACTGTTTAGGATAGTCAGGTACAGTTTAAAATTAATCTCTTTACTACTCTGTTCCATAAAGTCCTAAAACTTTACCCGATCGACTCGAAAACTACTATGATTAGTATAACCTCCATTATAGTATAGACAAATACATCAGAGAAAATGAAGAGATAGTCAAATATAGTTTTCGACTGAATACTGAATAAGGTATAATACTAATTTAATAAAATCCAGTTCAAATGCGTCTTAGCTTATCGCTATTAAAAATTTAAAAGAGTACAAGCAAAATGGGTATTGAAGATTTAGAACAAAACTTCAAAGCAAAAATAGAATCTCTAGAGCAGGAAGTAACTAGACTCCAGAATGAAATAAAAGGTTTTCAGGCGCAAACAGTTTTGCTAGAAAGTTTGGTGACAATAGCACAAACATCCGCAGAAGGGGGTGTTATTAAAGCAGCTTTACAGAAAACTCTAGACCTTTCTGCCGATCTAACCTGCACAGAAAAAGGAAGTCTATTTTTACTAGAGCCTTCCTCTGGAAAAATTGTCGATGCTATTCTGACTCGTGCCGAAGTTAAACCAGAACAACGTGCAAAATTAATTGGTAGTGTGTTAGATAAAGGATTAGCCGGGTGGGTAAGCGATCGCCACCAGGTAGGTTTAATTACTGATACGGAAAATGACGATCGGTGGCTAACTTTACCCAATCAACCATACGTAGTAGGTTCGGCATTAGCAGTTCCTATTCTCAAAGGTAAAGAGTTACTGGGTATTCTCACTTTACTACATTCTCGGAGGAATCATTTTACAGAAAAAACAGCGGAGTTAATGGAAGCCATTGCTAATCAAATTGCTTTGGTATTGGAAAATGTGCGACTATATGGTAAACTCGACACTTATTCTAGAGCGCTCAATAATGAACTTGAGAAAGGTAGACAGATTCAAATTGACTTTCTACCCTACGATATTCCTAAGCTTACTGAGTGGGAAATAGTTGCCTGTTTCTATCCTGCGAAACAAGTGGCTGGAGACTTTTACGATGCTTTCACACTTCCTGACAATCAAATCGGCCTGGTGATTGCAGATGTTTGTGATAAGGGTGTGGGTGCAGCTCTGTTTATGGCTTTATTCCGTAGTTTAATTCGGATCTTTTCTGCACAAACGAAACTTGAAGGAAATGCAGCCGATTTATTAGAAGAAAATAAACCTGCAGATGGTGATTGGATAGGGGAGTCAATGTCAACTAATTTGGCTCACCTTAATGCTCTTCAAGCTGTTCAACTTGTCAATAATTATGTAGCTGAAAATCACTGGCAAATGAGTATGTTTGCCACATTATTTTTTGGAGTCTTAGATCCAGAAACGGGTTTACTTAGTTATATTAATGGCGGACATGAACCACTATTTATACTCGATAAAAATGGTATTAAACAAACTCTTAATTCTACCGGGCCTGCTGTAGGAATGATGCCTGGTTCAAAGTTTAAGGTGCAACAGGTGCGGTTAGAACCTGGGGAAATATTAATGGGTTATACCGATGGCGTAACTGAAGCAAAATGCCCAGAAGGAAAGTTGTTTACAGATAAAAGACTAAGAGAATTAGTAGAACAATCAACGGAAACTGCTTCGGAATTAATTGAGCGGATTAAAACAAGTTTGTTTAATTATATGGAAGATGCACCCCAATTTGATGATATTACTATGTTAGCTGTACATAAAAAACTGAAAAAAATGAGTATTATGGAACCCTTAACATTACCTGGTATCTTAGACTCTTTATCAGAAATTCGTAAATATATTGTGTCAGCAGCAAAAGAAGCTGGTTTAGAAAAAAAAGCATCATATAACCTATGTTTGGCAGTTGATGAAATAGCAACTAATATTATTACTCATGGTTATGATGAAGCTGGATTATCAGGAAATATATATGTGGAAGCTAAAACAGATGAGCAAAGTTTAACTATTTATATTGAAGATACTGCAATGCTATATGACCCGACAAAAAAAGAGACTGTTAAAGAGGAAACTTTGAAAAAATCTTTAGAAGAACGGGTTCCAGGTGGCTTAGGGGTGTATTTAGCAATGGAGAATGTTGATGAGTTTAAGTATGAGCGTGTAGGAGACCGAAATCGTAATATTTTAGTTGTTAACATAGCTACAATATAATTCATCATAGAAACAATTGATGTTTGACAATTTCGGAGCCAAGATGATATCATCCTGGCTTAATTTTTTTATAGTGAGTATAGACATTAATTACTTAATATGCTAAATCAAAACTGGTTAAAACCAGGCGACTTACTACAAGTTATTTCACCGAGTGGTTGTCTGCGAGAATTAGATGCTTTTGAAAAAGGAGTGGAAATTTGGCGATCGCGTGGCTACGAAGTTGAACTAACTCCCGGTCACGATGAGCAGTGGGGATATTTAGCTGGGACTGATGAAAATCGCCGTAGTCAATTAGCAGCAGCTATTAATAATCAAAATTGTCGTGGCATTCTCTGTGCAAGAGGTGGTTACGGTGCCACCCGGTTACTAGAAAACTGGAACTGGGAATCATCTCTACAGGAAAACCTAGATAACTCCTCACCCCCCACTCCTAAATGGTTGATTGGTTTTTCTGATATTACAGCTCTACTGTGGACTTTTAGTAAAATTGATTTTCCCTGCGTTCATGGCCCGTTGCTGACTACTTTAGCTGGCGAACCAGAATGGTCAATTCAACGACTATTTGATTTAGTCGAAGGTCGCTCGGTGGAAATTTTAGAAGGAAATGGTTGGGGTGGTGGTCAAGCAACGGGCTACCTAATGCCAGCAAATTTGACTGTAGCTAGTTATTTATTAGGTACTAAGTA
>JBARXI010000614.1:0-5641 GCA_049647275.1 Microcoleaceae cyanobacterium | reverse complement strand
CAATTGCTAAACTAACTAATAGTTTGTAATTGTAATAATTCTTTGATTTTTTAACAATGAGTGTAAACCCATCTAAACCTAAAAATATTTCTTCTGAGCTGAAAGAATCAAATTTGGCGACGCGCTTAAGAAATTTCATTATTGTATTGGTAGCGATCGCTTTGTCAGTCACTATATTTATCGGACTACAAACGGAGACTAGCTCAGTTTCCTTAAGTGAAATGGCTGAAGATTCCACACCGCTAGATGTGGCCTTAAGTAATGGTAAACCGACTCTAGTTGAATTTTATGCTAATTGGTGTACCAGTTGTCAAGCGATGGCTCCTGAGTTGGAGGAAATCAAACAACAGTACAGAGAGAATGCGAACTTTGTGATGTTGAATGTGGATAATAGCAAGTGGTTGCCAGAGTTGACTAAATATCGGGTTGATGGTATACCCCATTTTGTCTTTTTGGATAAAGAGGGGTCAGAAGTTGGCCAGAGCATCGGGGAGATGCCAAAATCTATCATGGCAGGAAATATAAAAGCTTTAATTGCCGGAAATTATTTACCATATAATGGTACGGTTGGTCAAGGCTCTGAATTTAACGCGCCAGTGGCACCAATTAGAGCTAGTCAAGCAGATCCTCGCGCTCACGGTAGTCAAGTGCAGTAGGCGTTGGTTAGACCTATCTAATTTAGGTGGTGGTGCAGCCGTAATGGTAAAGGAAGGAGAGGAGTGTGGGAGGTGTGGGAGTAGCGGAGAAATTAAAAAAAATATATTTTCACCATTACGGCTGCAGGAGGACTCTAATCTAATCTAGTTGATTTGTGGGAGGGGTGGGGTTGGTGGAGTGCAGAAAGTTAAAGTTGCATAACTCAACCCTAACAATGGCAATGGAGTTTTAGTCAGATTTTCCTCAACAATTAATCGAAAGATAAGTGCAATAAACTGCCTTTTTTCCAGATGCATAATAGAGGTTATGATGCTAATTCAGTCTCAGTTTTTGCCTAAATTAATGCTTCATAAATACGTAATTTAGTAAGTGGTTTGACAAAATTAATTGTGCACTTTTGATAGTAGGGAGTAGGGAGAAAAAATATATAACCGATACCAGTTTTATGTGAGGCTGCACAGAATTATGAAATATCTTAATTGGTCAGTCCTTATGTTTGGTTATCTTCGGTCAATTCTTTTTTATATTTTATTCTATACAACTTCATATTAAGTAGATCGGCATAAATAAACGCATAATGTGGGCAATGCGCGTAGGAAGCTAAAATTTTTATACAAAGACACTTATAGGCATTGCCAACCCTACATTTTTTTTACTTCGGTCAATTCTTTTTTACATTTTATTCTATGCAACTTCATATTAATTTGGTATAAGTAGTAAATCAGGGCTATTTCATTCTAAACTGTGCCATTTTCTGTATTTACGAAACTACGTTATTTTAAGCTTTAGGGATTTTATCTTTCGTTTCCTGAAAGTAAATAAATTTATTGCCAAAATCTAGAATGAAATGACCCTGGTAGTAAATATACAAATAAATTTGTCTACCTACTTAGCTATAGAGGATGTAAAAAAGCGGATACTTAATATTTGATTTAATGTAAGCATTCAGATAAATTGTTTAGTATTAAACTATTATCTAATCTGATGAATTCCACCTAACCTCTAATATCAAATCCGGCGTTGCTGAATCAAAGGATAAATTTTTACGGAACAGGTAAATCCCATCTTTTACTCCCTCTACTTCCTCTTTCTCCCAACCTAAAATTTATCCCGCAAATATGCAACGCCTAAAATCCAGATAACTACTTACTATAAAGTCATTACAACTCGAACGAAGTGAAAGAAAGCAATCTCTACAACCTTGAGATTGCTTTTCTACGGAATGCTGCACAAACACTTTGGTCGCAATGACAATTTTTAACCGGACTTAATATAATACAAATTATCCATGAATAAATCCTCTATAAACTCTAAAAAATTACAAAGATTATTAATCTTGTATTCTGTAGTAGGAATATTTGTTATTAGTATATTGGTAGCAATAATAAGTATATTTCCTTTATATGAACAACTCAAAAAAAACGAAGAACACAACTTACAGTCAGCTTTACAAACTCGAACTTTAGCTGTTGAAGAATTTATCTCCAGAGCCAAGGATATTGCTGCACAAATTGCCAGTCGTACTCAAGCCAGACAAGAATTAGAAGCTTATAACCGCAGTTCAAATAATCGTAATTCTGCCGTTTCTAATCTTACCCGTATTCTCACGGATGCTCTTAATCAGAGTGAAGATGTAACTGGAATTACTCGCCTCGATCAAAATAATCAATTAATGCTTGAGGTCGGTTTACCTATCCCTAAAACTCTTTGGAAAATTCCTATTCTAAACTCTCAAAACAGTCTGATTAGTAACCCGGTTTCCCTAAATAATCAATCTTATATAATTGTTAGTCAACCAATTATTAACTCAAACCAACAGCAAATTGGTACGGATTTAGTTTTATTTAAAACCGACGCTCTAGAAAAAATTATCACAGATTATACGGGGTTAGGTCAAAAAACTGGAGAAATCTTTTTAGGAACCTTTCAAGACCAACAAGTGAAATTATTATTATCCTCCAAAAATGAAGCCGAAACCTTATTAGAACCGATTTTAAACGCTCTAGAAAAAACTGTAGTTTCTCAAGAGTCTGGACTTATGGTGGTGAAACAAAACTTCTGGAGTCATGCTCAAGTAATTGCGTTTCAATCCCTATCAAAAGTTAATTGGGGACTTGTAGTCAAAATCGATCGTCAGGAATTGTACGCTCAAATCAATCGTCAGCTTATTACCATTGGAATTGCAATAATTATTTTGAGCCTTTTAGGTGCAGAGGGGATGATTTTGCTATTGCGTCCATTAGCAGGTCAAATGATAATTAAAACCGATGAACTTGAACAACAACTTCAGGAAAAAACTCTGACTTTAAAAGAGTTAATTTATACTCAAGAACAACTACTTTTAGAAAATCGCGATCGCAAACAAGCAGAGAATTTGCTACGAGAATCAGAAGCTAAGTTAAGAGAGCAAAAAGAAAGACTTCAGCAAACCTTAAAAGAACTTAAAAAGACTCAAGCTCAGATGATTCAAAATGAAAAAATGTCGAGCTTAGGTCAAATGGTCGCCGGAGTTGCCCATGAAATTAATAATCCAGTTAACTTTATTCATGGAAATATTGTTCATGCGAAAGATTATATTCAAGACTTGCTCAGTATAGTTCAACTCTATCAAAATTATTATCCCCATCCTCATCCAGAAATTGAGGCAGAAATTGAAGATATTGAACTTGATTTTCTCCAAAAAGATATCATAAAAATGCTCAATTCTATGGAAGTTGGAACAAAAAGAATCCAAGAGATTGTCAAATCACTACGAGTTTTTTCCCATTTGGATGAAGCCGAAATTAAAAAAGTCGATCTGCATGAAGGAATAGAAAGCACTTTAATGATTTTACAAAGTCGCCTCAAAGCTAAATCCGGATATTCAGATATTCAAGTAATCAAAGAGTATGGTCAACTCCCTCAGATCGAATGTTATCCGGGACAACTTAATCAAGTATTTATGAATATTATTAATAATGCGATTGATGCGATTGAAGAGGAACGATTTTCTAAATTTTCCCCACAAATCAACTGTAATTCTGGCTTTATTCGCATTACAACTCAAAAAATAGAAGATAATTTAGTACAAATTTTGATTGCTGATAATGGTAAAGCAATAAGTGAAGAAGTTCGCTCTTATATATTCGATCCTTTCTTTACAACAAAACCAGTTGGTAAAGGAACCGGATTAGGGCTTTCGATTAGTTACCAAATTATTGTTGAAAAACATAAAGGGAAAATTGAATGTTATTCACACATGGAAAAAGGTACAGAGTTTATGATTACAATTCCCATCAAATTGACTTAGAAACTCAAGCTATATTATATGAGAATAGAATACATTTGTAAATTAATTAAGTAGCTCCACTTAATTCAAGATAAAACGATATCTCTATTTTTAAGTTGTTACGCTGTTTCTATTTGACGTTTATTTCGGTGGAGCTACTTAACTTAAAATTTAGACTGCGAGCCATTTGGAAAAAAGGTTGCTATAAATAGGTGAATTGTAAGTAGCTCCACTTAATTCAAGATAAAACGATATCTCTATTTTTAAGTTGTTGCGCTGTTTCTATTTGACGTTTATTTCGGTGGAGCTACTTATTAATTCCTATAATATTTATTTATTACCATCTTTTTTTTAATTTAAGTGTTAGGTCATAAGGTAAAAAAATTCTAATTTATCCACCGAAGACCTAACACTTTTTGGTTACTAAACTCAGTTTTCACTAAGTTTGAACACCTGTTTCAACTTCTGTTTCTGTCTCAGATAAAACAACAACTTCTACATCTGATTCTTGATTTTGTATAGCAGCCGTGTGAGGACTTTGGAAACTTTGATAAGCTTCTGGATGTTGACAAGCAGCCATTGTTTTAACGTGCTCATTTTCATCGTCTCTAATGTTAACAAAAACATCATATAAGTTATCAACTTTAGGACGGCGAGATTCAGGAATTGTAGTAGTTTGGAACTCGTCGAACATATAGAGGTCGCCATCACGATAATACTTGATCGCAATTGGTGGTGCTGGTGTTTCTTTGAGTTCGGCTTCGTTTTCAGTCAAGAAGTCGTGATAGGTATGATAAGCGTGCTTTTCCACTTCTTCCATAAAGAAGTAAGCTTGACTTGAGGAAACTGCGTATAGAAATGCAATAATCCAATAGTAAATTAAACCCACTGTTTGAGCTAGAATACGATCGCCCCAATGATTACCACCTCCTAATGATTCCATAATTAATAGGTGGTTCATTTCGTTCCAACTTTCTGCAAAGTGAACTTTCAGCCAGTCGGCTTTCCGCCAGAAACCTAGGGTTTCGTAAAAGTGTAGAACTGAAGTGTAGGCAAAGTAGGGTACCCTAGCAATTGTTTCTAATACATAAAACCGTGGATAGGGGCGACCACGATATAATACGTCAATTACGAAAACTATAACATTAACTAGTAATCTAACCATTGGTTTTTGTTTCTCCAAAAAAGTAGGGAAATTCGCTGACAATTAAGCTTTTTTGCTTATCTACTCTTTAGAGCGTAACTTTTAATTCTAGACTTTCACTGTCATTTTTGATACTAAATACTTTTTTTTTTAATATTTCTAAAAAGTAGAATAAAATACTATATTTTTTGATAAAAAATGCTAAAGTTTTCATATTATAACTTATTTTTAAGTTACTAAATGTCAATAATGTTACTAACTAATCGTTTTTTCTTTATGGAAAAAATAATACATATAATTTGCATATAATTTTAGTAATAAATTATTCAATTCAACAAATAATTAAATCACTTTTTTATGCCAATAAAAACTGTTATTTTACATCAGAAAAAGCCATAAAGTATCATACAAAAGTTTCACTCTACTCAAACGTTCTTTCTCCCCATATAGCAATCCTAAATGATTTGTGAAAAATTTAGATGTATTTATTTTGTCTTCTACCTACCACCTAATACCTAACACCTACCACCTACCACCACCAAAAATTTATAACTGAAATAGGATTGCTATAT
>JBARXI010000613.1:0-9921 GCA_049647275.1 Microcoleaceae cyanobacterium | reverse complement strand
GTTAAAACATCAATGGCATTGGTGAAAATTTCCAGAAATACTTGATTTATTTGATTGGCGTAACAATTTACTTTGGACAGTTTTCCATAATTTTTAACAATAGTAATCTCAGGATAAGAGCCATTAGCTATGAGGCGATGTTGCAAAATGAGTAAAGTATTTTCCAATCCTTCATGGATATTTACCTGTTTCATCTGCGCTTCGTCGAGGCGGGAGAAGTTGCGTAAACCAAGAACAATTTTGCTAATACGATCGCTTCCTGTTTCCATTGAGTCTAAAAGTTTTTCTAGGTCTTGACATAAAAAATCTAGGTCTAAGTCTTCAAGTTTCTCTTCTATGGCAGCAACGGGAGCCGATGAATTTTGTTGGTAGAGGTCGATAAGTTCGAGTAGCTCGCGGACATATTTGCGAGCATAATTGATATTACCCGAAATAAAAGTAATCGGATTATTGATTTCATGGGCAATTCCTGCTATCATTTTGCCTAAACTCGACATTTTTTCTGTTTGGATGAGTTGCAGTTGAGTTTGCTGCAAACTTTTCAAAGTTTTGGTCAATTCTTTAGCTTGTTCTTCGACCGCAATAACATTCCGGTAGGCTCGTAAAGCAGAGATAGTGCTAGTAATTAATCGTTGTCTAGTTAGTTCAACTTTTGTTTTGTAGTCGTTAATTTCATAGTTGCGAATTACAGACTCTTCTGGTGCTTCCCCTGGTTGACCAGTCCGCAAAATAATCTGGATGCGTCTATTATTGAGTTCTTCACGAATATAGCGAACTAGGTTTAAGCCAGCATCATTGGTTTCCATAACTACGTCGAGTAGAATGAAGGCAAGATCGGAATGCTCTGAAATTAACTGTTTGGCTTCGGAAGCGGAAAATGCCTCCAGTAGTAAGAGAGGTTTGCCATCAAAAACGAAATTTTTCAAGGCTAATTTAGTGGCTTGATGAACGGCTAAGTCATCATCCACAATCATTATTTTCCAAGGCTCTATTTGTTGAGATGGGTTATCGTCTTCTTCCACTAAAGGAATAATTTCATCGTCCTCTAGAAGAATTAGTTCGTCATCTTCTACAAGCAAGATTTGCTCATCATCTTCTTCCACTAAGGGAATAATTTCATCGTCCTCTAGAAGAATTAGTTCGTCATCTTCTACAAGCAAGAGTTGCTCATCATTTTCAGCAACAGGAAGAATATTTTTATTGTTCTGTTTTTTATCTTCGTGGGTTGTCATTTCAGTTATCAGTTATATCATATCCGGTTGAATACTTATAGAAGGAGGAGTCAGGAGTCAGGAGTCAGGAGTCAGGAGGAAAGAAAGAAGAAGAAAGAATAGAGAGGAGGAAAAGGAGAAAGTTTTTTGGTCGCGTCAGCGGAACGGAGTTCTATCGCGCTCTTATCCGGACATGATATTATCAGTAGACATCTCCAATAATAAAAAATCAATTCTCCGACAGAAATTACCAATTATTTCCCCCTACTGACTACTGTAGGGGTAATTCATGAATTACCCCTACTGACTCCTGAGTCAAAGGAATAGTTATCACAAATTTTGTGCCTAAATCAATCTGACTATGAACTTCTATTGTACCTTGTAACTTTTGGGTTACTAAATTATACACAATATGCAATCCCAATCCTGTTCCTCCCTTGCTTCTGGCGGTGGTGAAAAACGGCTCAAAAATTTTGCCTAAATTTTCCTCCTCAATTCCACAACCATCATCACTATATTTAAGTTGTACTTTATCACTTTCTTGGCAAATCTCCCAGACCAATTTTCCAACTTCTCCCGAAGGATACCCATGAGTTAGGGAATTGGTGACTAAATTGGTGACAACTTGAGCCAAAGCTCCTGGATAACTATTAATTTTAATGGTTTCATCCCCTTCTACAGTGAGAGTATGAGATGTTTTGAGTTGGGGAGCTAAACTGAGAGAAATTTCTTTGAGGTATTTTTTAAGGCTAAAGCGTCGGTGTTCGAGGTTGCTTTGGTCAGCAGCTATTTGTTTAAAGCTTTGGATTAATTCTCCAGCCCGACCCAAGTTACTCAACATCAGTTGGGTACTTTCGCCAGCTAACTCTAGATAATTGTTAAGTACAGACCGTTTCAGTTGTCCTTGAGTTATAGCTTTGGTGAAGTTTTGGGTTTCGTCCGCTAGAGTAGAAGCGACGGTTATGCTGGTGCCAATTGGGGTATTTATTTCGTGGGCAACTCCAGCAACTAGCCCTCCCAAAGCAGCCATTTTTTCTGACTCCACAAGTTGTTTTTGAGTGGCTTTGAGGTCTTCAAGTGCTTGAGAAAGTTCGGCAGTGCGCTGTTGAACTTTTTGTTCGAGGGTGTTGTAGAGTTGAGCGTTTTCGATGGAGATAGCAGCTTGGGAACTCAGGAGCTTGAGAATTTCAATGTGGTTTGGGGTGAATGCTTCTACAGTGAGGTTGTTTTCCAGGTAGATCAGGCCAATTAATTTACCTTGGTTGATGATGGGAGTGCAGATGAGACTTTTGGGTTGCTGCTGTATCAAATAAGTATCTCCAGAGAAGGTGGTATTTTGGCTCATATCGTTGATTAGGAGAATTTTTTTTGTATGTTTGACGGTATTAATAATACTTAGGGGAAGAGTGTCGGTATCATCAAGAGGCATTGGTGATAGGTGACAACTGCCCTTATCACATTGGGTAATAATTTCCCAAGTGCCAGTATTGTTTAAAATTAATGTACCTTTGTCAGCTCCTGCATTTTCGAGGACAATGTTCATTAGTTTAGATATCAACGTATTGAATTCTATTTCCTGGGAGATGGCTTGAGAGACTTTAATGACTGAAACGAGGTCGAGAACAGAAGAAAGAGAAGTGGTTGCACTGTCAATACTTTGGATGGAGTTGAGGGTTTGGTCGAAATTGAGGGGAGATTGAGTTTCTTGAAGAATGGGGGCAAGCAGTTGAGGATATTTTTGTTCTAGTTGGTCTGTCTTAGCTTTTGCTCCCCAACGAGCATAACAGTAGTATGCTTCCTGCATATAGATAGCAGCAATTTTTTCTTTCCCCCAGTCGAGGTAAAATTTGGCTGCGAGTTCGTTCCCTAATGCTTCTTCTTGGAGATATTCGTTTTCTTGAGCTAGAGTAATGGCACGATCGTACAATTCTATAGCTTCTAACATTTTTCCCGAAATTCGAGCAATTTCTGCCTCCACCAAACAACACAGATGCAGGAAATTTTCCGGACAATTCTTAGCCCAAATGGCAAGTTGTTTTTGATAAGTCGAAATTTTTTCCCCATATTCTAATTTTTGGCTCTCTGTTGCATCGGCATAAAGTGATGCCATCAGCAGCGCATAAATAAATAAATGATGCACATAAGGAAGCAATCCTTGAGGTGCAACATTAATAATCTCTGCATCAGCCTCCTGACAACACTCTAGCGCTTCCGAGCTTCGGTCATAAAAGAAAAGAATTTGAGTTTTCAAGATATTATAAATGCAAATGACTTGCCAGTTTTTATGCTCACGACATTTTTCTAAATATTCAGATTCGACTAAATCACCTCTTGTTCCCATCAATTCCGAAAATAGCATCCGACCGCCAATAAAAAGATCGATCGCCCACTGATTTTTGTATTTTTGAGTGAAGGCTAATGATTCGCTAATTTCTGCCAGTAGTTTTTCTAGAGGAATACTTTGATAGAAACGGCAATACATATTATGACCAAAAGCATAAGCTGCATATTGCAAATTACTAGATTCTAAACCTACTCTATAAGATGAGAGATAATCTTCACTTGCCACTTTTAGAGGATGCGACCAATGTCTGAGAGAACTACCAATCATCAAGTAAGCAACACTCTGGGCAGATTTATTATTAAAGGTTTGAGTTAACTCGATAGTTACATCAAGCAACTTATCCGTATTTTGATAATTATTTAGAGCATATCCTCGCAAACCGCCAAAAGCAGGATAAATATATCCAACTTCTGGTGTATTTCCGTATTTCAAGCACAGATTAATTGCTTTGGCGCAAATGACAGACCATAGTCGTTGATGAGACCGATAAGTTGGTGGCCCCAAGGTAATTAAGAGCTTGATTGCCATTTTTTGTTCTGGTTGAGTCATCAAAGGCAATTCAGTCAGGGAAGCAAAGGGTAAATTCTTAAAAGTTTCTGTGGCGATCGCTAATTCTACATCTCTTACTTGTTCAAAATTTTCTTTTGGCAGGTCAACATTAACTAATTTCAGCCCTCGGCGACCTGCTTGAATAGCTTCTGGATACTTCGCTTGCAGAGTGTACTGAATAATTGACATATTATATACTTCGGCTTTTTCCATGGGAGTCTTGGCATTTTTCAATATGCGTTCGATCCACATTTCAGCGGTTTCGATGTTGCCATTCAAATACTCTACTTCTGCCCTTTCTTTATATAGAGAAAAGCTGAGTTCGTAATGCTGTTGCCAACAGTCATCAGGTAAAAGCTCAATTCCTACTTGGATGTAGCTCAAAGCTCCAGCATAAGCTGTGGAGGCTTTTGCTTTAGTTCCTGCCAATAAATTGAGTTTTGCTAGCTCTTCTCGTTGTAAGGGTTTGATAATTAATGTCCGGGCAAGGTCTAAATGGTTGACTATTTCAAAAATTCTCTCTTCCCGTTCGGTGGCTGATAATTTTTCCAGAAGTAAAGTTCCGATATCAAGATGAGTCGCTTGTTTTTTCTCTTCAGAAATCAATGAATAAGCTGCTTGTTGAACGCGGTCGTGCAAAAAGCGATATCCCACTGAAATTGTTTCCACCTTATTTCCTTCGTTCTGCATTCCCTGGAAAAATTTATAGGTCTGGCTTTCTGGAAGAATAAACCCCTCTTGTAACCCTCGCCACAAATCTGTTGCCACTTGCTCCTGACTGCCCTCGCATACCACCGCTAAGGTTCCTAAGTCGAATTGATTACCAATACAAGCTGCCAGCTTCAACACTACCTGGGTTGCTTCCGGTAGTTTTCGCAATCTCTCGATCATAAATGTTACTACATCATCTGTCAGCGCCAACTGTTGTGTTTGTGCTAAGTCACACTGCCAGTACCCTGCATCAGAATCGAATGTAATGCAGTCATCCTCATATAACCCTTTCAAAAATTGGGTTGTAAAAAACGGATTTCCCTTGGTCTTATCATACACTAACTCAGATAAAGGTACAGCAATTTCTACAGAACACAACAATGTGTCAGCAACCAAACGAGTAATATCCAGCTCTTGGAGAGGATCTAAAGTTATGGTATTAATGTTAGCACCCTGTTTTTTGATTTCATCTAAAGTCAAAATCAATGGATGAGCTGGAAAAACTTCATTGTCGCGATAAGCTCCCAATACCAATAGATAACCTGTTTCCGACTCATCCATCAACAATTTAACTAAGTTGAGCGATGCCGAGTCTGCCCACTGTAAGTCATCGAGGAATATAACCAGGGGATGCTCTTTGGTGGTAAATACCCGCACGAACTTGCCAAATAGCAGATTGAAGCGATTTTGTGCTGCGCTACCAGAGAGAGGGGCAACGGGTGGCTGGCAACCGATAATTCGTTCCAACTCTGGAATCACTTCAATGATTACCTGCCCGTTTTCTCCCACGGCATTGAGGATTTTAGCTTTCCAGGTGGCCAGTTCAGCATCCGACTCTCCTAGCAATTGCCCCATCAAATTTCGGAAAGCTTGCACGAAAGCGGAAAAGGGAATATTACGATTAAATTGGTCAAATTTACCTTTGATAAAGTAGCCCCGTTGCTTAACTATGGGTTTGTGAACTTCATTCACAACAGCAGTTTTCCCAATACCTGAAAATCCTGCCACAAGTATCATTTCTACCCTTTTTTCTCCCCCCTTGCTAAGGGGGGTTGGGGGGGATTCTTCCTTATTAAGGGGGTTAGGGGGATTAGCAACGCGCTCAAAGCCATCAAGTAACACTTTAACTTCTGATTCCCGTCCGTAAAGTTTTTCAGGAATCAGAAAGCGATCGCATACATCTCTCTCTCCTAGCTCAAACGATGTAATTTTTCCTGTAGTTTCTAACTGCTGCAGACATTGCTCTAAATCGTGTTTCAAGCCAAAAGCACTCTGATATCGCTCCTCAGCATTTTTTGCCATCAACTTCATCACAATATCTGAGAGCACTTGGGGTATTTCTTCCCCGTTCCCTAATACAGTTGGCATTTTGGCCAGATGACAATGCACAAGTTCCATTGGATCGCGGGTATCAAACGGTAATTTTCCGGTTAGCAGCTCAAAAAATGTTACACCGAGAGAGTAGAAGTCGGTGCGATAGTCAATACCTCTATTCATGCGTCCGGTTTGTTCGGGAGAAATGTAGGCGAGGGTTCCTTCGAGAATATTGGGGTTGATAAGTTGTTGTTGTTCTTTGGGTAGTAAAGTGGAGATGCTGAAGTCGATGAGTTTGACTAGATTAGTTTCAGGGTGGATGAGAATATTAGCGGGTTTGATGTCTTTGTGGATAATACGTTGTTGAGTGAGATATTGGAGAGCTTCTGCAAGTTGGATGGCTATGTGGAGAAATTCATTGAGGGAATGGGTTTGAGTCGGCCAATAATCAGAAAGGGCAATCGCTCCTGAGTCGGCCATTACTAAGGCATAACCATTAGTATAGGGTTCTAAGGATAAGCATTGAACAATAGCTGGATGTTCCAGGTGACTGGCGATCGTGTATTGGTTGCGGAATTGAAGCAATTCATTGAAGTTGGGGTGAGAGTTGCGTAAAACCTTGATGATAACTGATTTCCCAGTAGTTTCTTGAATTGCTCGATAAACCAGAGTGCGTTGTCCGGTATAGATTCGATTGATTTCTTGATGACCAGCTAAATTTAACATCACTATCACTTAGAATTTAGGCTAAATATGTTGGTACTATTTTATCTAATTTAGATCTCAACTGCCAAACAAATCATGGTTAGTCCTGTATAATTAACTAATTCGATCGAATTAATTATACACAGGATAAAAAATATATTATTCTAAAAATATTGAATTTTAACTAGCTGTCAGCTAACAGCTTTGAGCGGTCGGTTCGGATAATTAATTATACAGCGTTTCCCGTTGTTATGAGGTACAAAAATTTAGGCTTGAGGGAACAGGGAACAGGGAACAGGGAACAGAAAAGAATAAAAACAACTGTACTGTACCTCATAGCTTCGGAAACTGCTGTAATATCGTAGGTTGGGTTAAGCGGTAGCGCAACCCAACAAACACAAGAAGCGTTGTTAGGTTTTCTAACTCTTCTTACGAAAGTTGTTCGCGTGGGAAACCACGGCAACTGAAGTAATTATTACTATTATTATGACAAATATCCAAGCTTCTCAAATCGAATATGTAGATGTAATTGTTATCGGTGGAGGAATTGCCGGAATTTCTATTGCTGAATTTCTCGCCCGTCACAGTCGCCTTTCCATCAAAGTATTAGAAAGCGCGCCACAGTTAGGAACATTTGCTTCCGGTAAACTCGAAGGTTGGTTTCATACTGGCGCACTCTACTCAGGACAAGATGACGCTCAGACTTTTATTAACTGTGTGAATAGTTTAGAAGATGCAATTAATTTATACAGTTCCTACTTTACCGAACAATGTAATATTGCGCTGACAGAAACGAAAACCAATTTTTTCACACCCGCAGTCATCCCTAAACTCAATGGTTGGTTTAGCGATCGCCCCGTATATTTAATTCATCCCGGAACAAATTCTCCCGAAATTAGTCTATCGGGTCTCAAGAGCGACTCGGTACAAATGGAAATTCAGCGTAACCGAGTTTTGGGCAGATTAGAAATGGCTTATGGTCAACAACATAATTGGCAGCAAAACGGAAATTGTTTAGCACCAATTTATGCACAGGTAGAAGCTTACGAAGGTTTAAATTGCTCGTTGCGTCACTCGACAGAAACTATAGATAACCTTTGTCGTCAATTCGATAACTCTTACGGTCTAGAAAAGTCAAACTATGAAGCGATCGGAACATTAGATTCCTCCATGAATACCAGTGCGATAATGAAAGACTTGGTTGCCAGCGCTCTAACTCAAGGAGTCACATTCGAGACTGGAGTAGTTATCGATAAACTATTAATCGATCGCTATGGTCCGATTCAAATTAAAAGTCTTTTGTGTCGGACAAAACAAGGTTTTCCCAAACGTCTAAAAGCGAAGTTATTTATCTTTGCAGTGGGAAAAGGTTTTGAAGCGTTTTTGTCTGACTTACAAGTTCGGGCAAAACTTAAACGTAGTCGTAGCGCTATGGTAGTAGCTCAACCCGCTCTCACCGATACTAATTTTGTGCGGATGTCTACTAAGAAAAAATTTCACTTTAATCATTTTGTACATAACTGTGAAATTGGGGAAGAAAAACTTGTTTACTCAATGCTCGCTGATTCTAGTTATACTAACGACGAACCAATAAATCAAGAGGATGAAGTAGATATTGAGCCAATTTTGGAATCAGCAGAGCGGTACTTCGGCAAAGAAAAACTTTACAGTCGAAACCTTTTTAGTTATGAATGCGTGAAAACAGAATTTATTAGTCAAGAAGAGCAAAAACGACGTTATAGTTATTGGATAGAATCAAATCCTCACAGTAACTATTTATGTGTTTTGCCTGGCAAATTTTCATTTTTCCCGACTGTAGCATTCCAGGCTTATCAACGTATTAAAACTCTAATTGATTTTGATGAATGTGTGGAGAAGTCAACTTTTGTTCCAGATGTTAAAGTAATTGAAGAAGCAAAAAAGCTAGTAGCTGATACTTATCCAATAAAAATTATCGCTGAGGCAAGAAATTTGTAGAAATTTGTAGGTTGGGTAGAACGGTAGTGAAACCCAACATCAAAACCGTTGGGTTTATCCTGCGGATAAGCTGCGCTTTTCATGTCGCGCAGCGAAACGTTTCCTCAACCCAACCCACTAAAAGTTAGACATATTTTCTCTGAGATCGTTGAGCAGCTTTTGATATATTTCATCCCTCTTTTGACCTGCTTCTCTAATAGTTTGGCGGACGAGAGCTTGATATTTACTAGGGCAGTAATATTGTAAGGAATATACTAAAATTTGAGAAGCATCCATATTTTGACGGATATTTAAAGCACTGCCACCATGGTCGTAAATAATCCTTTTTATAACCGAATCTGAATCTCCTTGATATAATTGACAAATCTCATTGGCGTATACTACTTTTCTTTCGTTACTTGGTTCGGGAAAATTACGCCAAAACGGTTTGGTTATTTGTAAATACCGCATATCGGTTGGGCTTAAACCTACTTGAGTTATGAGTTGAGGTTGTTGATACTGGGTAATATCGGGGCGGGAATTGGGATTTGAAGTTTCCGCCTTTGCAGCAGATGGAATGCTAATCACAACTAATGGTATTAGCAATGTCAAGATTGATTTTTTCATGGTCAAAATATCTGAATGTGTTCTATTTAATAAACGTTGTGGGGAAGAATTTTGATGCAAAAAAAAAGTTTGTAGTTGGGCTTTAGCCCTAAGATATTTAGAGGGGCTAAAGCCCAACTACGAGCCTAATTAATGTATGTTGGGTTTACCCTGCGGGTAAGCTGCGCTTTTCATGTCGCGCAGCGAAACGTTTCCTCAACCCAACCTACTGCTACTAATCTATTAGTTGTCTGAGTTCGAGCAAACAACAGCAACTAATTGACAGTTCTCACCACAAGCGGCCATAGCTTTGTTTCCTGCTGCACTGCGACTGTTGTTAGAAACGCCTGTAGTGACAAAGCTATAACTATTCCGTTTTCTTGCTAAAGCAGCACATTGGTTTTCCACTAATACCTCTACCGTACAACCGCGACTATTGCAACTAGAGATTGCACGGTCTCTGGCTGAACTAGCAGAGTTATGTTTCCAAGAATAGCCAGAATAACCTGTGGAACGAGAATAAGC
>JBARXI010000612.1:0-14305 GCA_049647275.1 Microcoleaceae cyanobacterium | reverse complement strand
TATAACCAGCTCTAGATAAATACCTCTGGCGAATAGCATCTTTCTCTAACTGTTCAGAAGTAGAATGATAAGCATTTCCATCAAGTTCAATAATTAGTCTTGCATCCTTTAAAAGGAAATCAACTCTGTACCGTGAATGTTTAGTTTTATCTCCAAACCAGTGCTCTTGCTCAATAGCATCTGCCAAATCCCCCAGGTTCTTGGAAAACTCAGCTTCTATGTAGGAGTTTTCTCATTTCCTATACCAATCAGGAGGTGATTGAGGTGATTTAGGTTGTCCTGGATACTTCACTTAAACTCCTCCTATATTATTTTCATTTTGCATCAATCTATTCTTAGACCTAACTATTAATTTTATCACAGTTGCAGTTTCATAGAACTCATTATTATCATCCCGCAACTATTGGGGTCATTATCCCCATCTGAACAAGTGAACTTTTGCCCTCCTTTAATATGACTTGATATAAAAACTTTACTCCCTTAAACCAGAGGAAAAATACTTTCAATATTTGCGAGGGTTACGGGCAAAAAAGGTTAAGATGAAAATCAAAATTGCCAATATCAAACAACCATAAAGACCAGGCTGATAAGAACCTAATTTATCTTTAAATAGAGCTAAAAAAGAAGGCCCAATGGCACTAGCTATGACCATAATCATCATCTGAAAACCCGAAATAGAACCCAAATAAGCCCTACCAAAAAAACGCGGTAAAGCCACTGCCGATAAAGTGCCAAAACATCCCCCACTAATACCAAATCCCACAATAGTTAAAAGCCGAAATAAAGGCGAGCCAAAATTAGCAATAGAAGCAATACCTATTGCCTCACCAACCATCATTACCATAAACAAATATTTGAGGGGAACTCGGTCTGAAACCATTCCTACCAAATAACCAATAATAGTCGAAATAACTGCTTTTGGTAAAAATATACTCACCGCTTCCATTTGAGATAACCCCACTTCGGCACCAATATCAACTATATGGAAAGTGATACCTGTAAGTATCAAAGCTTCTGAAGACAAAGCTAAAGTTACTACCCAAAAAATGATTGTGCGTATGGCTTCAGCGCGGGTAAAATCTTGTAAATTATTCTCAGATGAATGCTTTGTTTCAACTGTGGAGCTGTGCATTTCTCCATCCATTAATAAACCGCATTCTTCTGGGTTATCGCGATAAAAAGCCCAGCCTATTAACCCCATACCAATACCGACAACTGCTGCCATAGTTAACCAAGTAGCTCGCCAACCTAAGACATTAATTAATGAACTCATGGCTAAAGGTGCAATGGAAAAGCCAAAAGCTACAAATACACCCGTGAGACCAGAAACAAAACCCCGACGACGGTCAAACCATTTGCCAATGGTCGTGCGACTGGTCATAGTTAACATACCTTGACCAGAAAAGCGCAGACAGATAAAACCTAATACCAGTATTATGAAGACAACGGTCGAATAGGGAAGTATGGGAAATGTGTTATTGATGACCGTAGCTAGGCGATCGCTAAAACTGAGATAACACAATGTCAAAGCTAAACCTACAGATGCACAAACAGCAGTTGCTCGCGCCCCAACACGGTCTAGCAATACTCCTCCGTAAGGTAATAATAAACCACTGGTCAAAGTACCCACAAAATAAGCATTACTGAATTGTAACCGTGACAGACCAGTGGCAGTTAGTAAATAGTTAGTGAAAGCGCTCACCCCGATAGTTTGACCGGGGATACTCATTATTATGCCTATGGTACAAACAATTAAAATTATCCAGCCATAAAAAAAGGGGAAATTTTTAGGAGCAAAAGGATAGTCGGGATGTAACAGATTTTTGGGAGTAATTTTCAACATTAAATTAAATCAGGTTCAAGCTGAATTATATCAACTCTTAGAAATTATTGCCCGTAAATAAATTCTTTAGGAATTATACCAGTTTGAAAAAAGAATGCTACAAGAAGGTTCATCTAGAAACAGATACTAAAAAATAGCTTATGCAATTCATTTTAGATAGATAGCTATCTCGATCATGTTTCCTTTTTTTTATTCAATATTTCTTCCCTCTTCCCTCTTCCCTCTTCTGTTAAATAAACTCTCTTGGATCTGTAACATACCCAGTTATCGCAGAAGCAGCAGCAGTATAGGGAGATGCTAGATAAATTTGAGCTTTTTTGTTACCCATACGACCGGGAAAATTACGGTTAGTAGTAGAAACGCATACTTGGGCTTCATTCAACCGCCCAAAAGTATCTAGGGGTCCCCCCACACAAGCAGCACAAGAGGGAGGAGCGGGTTCGAGGCAACCTGCATTTAAGAATATTTCTGATAGGGTCTGACCATCATGTTTGATGGAAAATAAATTGTTGTAAACTTTCTGAGTTGCAGGCACTAAATATGTAGGCACTTTCACTTGATGACCTTTGATAATGTTGGCAGCATGAATAAAATCAGAAATTTTTCCACCCGTGCAAGAGCCAATATAAACCCTATCAATTATCACATCACGACAGTTTCGTGCTAATTCTCGGCGATCGGGAGAATGGGGTTTAGCTACTACTGGCTCTAACTTTGTGACATCATAGGAGCAGTCGCTAAAAAATCTAGCATTGACATCGTTGTAAACAGGCTCAAAATTTTGGGTAGTACGTCCCTGTAAATACTCAAAAGTTGTCCGGTCTGGAGCAATAACACCATTTTTTCCCCCTGCCTCAATTACCATATTGCACAAAGTCATTCGTTCCTCCATAGTCATCTTTTCCACAGTCTCACCAGCAAATTCCATCGTGCGATAAGTAGCCCCAGATACACCAATATCACCAATAATGTGTAATATTAAATCTTTTGCCAATAAATAATTTGGCAATTCCCCAGAGAAAATAAAACGCATTGTCGCAGGAACTTTCAACAATAATTTACCCGTTCCCATAACAAAAGCTGCATCAGTATGACCGATACCAGTAGCAAATAACCCGAAAGCACCAGCATTGCAAGTATGAGAATCAGTGCCAAACAGCACTTGACCGGGAATAGTATGACCTTCCTGAGCTAGGGCAATATGACAAACACCTTTATAGTCGGGATTAGCCTGAAAATTAGAGCGATCGCTAATATCATAAAAATATTTAATTTCTTGTTCAATGGCAAATTCTCTGACAATATCAAGATTGCGGTTAGCTCGTTTGTCAGCGGTGAAAATATAATGGTCAGGAATAATTACTATTTTATTTCGATTCCAGACTTTCGCATTTACGCCAAATTCCTGCTTAAAAATACCAATGGTACTGGGGCCGGCAACATCATGGGTCATTAACAGGTCAGCATTAACCCAAATATTTTCTCCAGGAGTTACTGTGGAAAGTTTAGCAGCTTTAGCTAAATTTTTTTCTGTTAAGGTCATGCTCATAGTGATGTTCTCCAGTAACTATAGATATTCAACTACAATAACTAATATTAATATTATTTCTGTTGGCATAGGAATATTGTCAAAAGTGTATGGTGAAACCTGAATCTGTTGAAAACCTGCCTCAGTATATTAGACATCTCCAAAGCTGCCGGAATAGATATTAAGTTGTCTGCCAAATTGTATATATTATTGTTGAGCGTGTTAAACCACCAAGAAATTATTTCTAAATTATCAACTATCAAAACTGCCATTGCCCCAATCACCTTTGCTATTTTAGTGGGGTTTATATTTGACTGGCTAAATTTTCCCGTAGGTTGGTTACTCGGTCCAATGATTGCTGGAATTATCTATGCAATTATTAAAGGTAGTCCCCAACCATTACCCAGAATCATAATTATGCTGGGTAAAGCAATAATTGGTATTGCTACAGCATTTCGTTTTTCCCCAGAAACAGTTAATATAGTTAGCACTTATGCTATTCCTGTAGTAGGATGTATTCTGATTACTGCTGCCTTAAGTATGTTCAAAGGCTATTTGTTGTCGCTGTGGAGTGGAGTTAGTCGCCCTACAGGTTTTCTGGCATCTATTCCTGGCACTGCTTCTGCCATTGTTGCTATGAGTGAAGAATTAGGTGCAGACCCTATTGCTGTTGCCATCCTCCAGTATTTGCGACTGTTATTAGTGGTATTCATTGTACCTACTGCTACCATTTTTATGTTTCCAGCTATTGACCAAACTCAGATTACAACCTTATTGTTGGCATCAGGTAAAACAAGCATACCCATGGTTTGGAATTTATTAGTAATAGCGGGATGCTGTGGTTTAGGAATTTGGGGAGGAAAACTATTACGTTTGCCTTCTTCTGCTTTTTTAGGTAGTTTTATTGTTGGGTTAACTACTTTGTGGGGAGCGCCATATCAATTACAAGTTCCCCAATGGTTGTTTGCCGTCGGGTTATTTCTAGTAGGAATTTTTATCGGCGTTCAGTTTGACTGGGAAAATGCTCGTAAATTGTGGAAAGCTATTTTAATTGAGGTCGTGCTGGTAATAGGATTAATTATCGGTTGTTTTGGAGTAGGTTATGAGTTTTATAACTTAACTGAAGTTGATTTAATTACTTCTCTTTTAAGTTTCACCCCAGGTGGTTTGGAAGCGATGATTGCAACTGTGAATGAGTTAGGTGGTGATGCTGGTTTAGTCTTGGCAATTCAACTTACTCGAATGTTAACTATTATTTTAATTGGTCCTGGGTTAACAACTTTGATAGTTAAGAGAATTCAACGTACTAATATTGTGTCATAATAGCAAAATAGCTGAATTATTTGGATATATTGCTATCTAGGTAGGGTGGGCAAATAGTATAATGGATGATTAAATATTTGCCTACCCTACTATGAATAATTAAGGTAATTATAATGAAAATAATCGCCACATAATCTGGAAAAAAAATCTTAATTTAAAGGCATAGGAACAGTTGACTTTACTGACTCAATTTCGTGCAATCTATTGAACCAATCTCTCAAGTTATCATATTGCAAAAGCCAATCTTCATTCAACCTCAAACTGTAGTAACCAAAAGAACATAATGCTGCTACATCTGCCATAGTCCATTCCTCACCACCTAACAAATATTTAGACTCAGCTAATTTTTGCTCGAAAACTGGTAAAAGCTGATTAATTGACGTTTCTAATTTTGTCCGAGAATAACTAGGGGCTAAATTATTTGTCAAATTTAGTCTCCATAAATTAATAATATTATCTCCTAAATAATCTGCCAACTCTTCCCATTTACGACAGTCAAGTTTTGCTAGAGAATTAGTTGGATAAAAATTTGGTTCAGGATAAGTTTCGTCTAAATACTCGGCAATTAATGTAGAATCCCAAATTACCGTGCCGTCTGCTTCTACAAATACGGGTACTCGACCAATGGGAGAAATTTTTAGAAATTCTGGTGCTTTATTCCGGAGGTCTATTTCCTTGAGTTCATAATCTAATTTTTTTTTCTGCTAACAATATCCGAATTTTCCGAGAAAAGTTTGATTGTGGGTGATAATACAAAATTATTTTCATTGATATATCTCCAAAAAAGGCATAAATAAAATTTACCATAAAATTGTTTTGTCAACTAGATATTATAGTTTATTTTTGCAAATATTATCAGCTATATCAGCTACTTTTGTATAATTTACAATTATGTCAAAATAAAAATATTACTGAACTACTGGAAATAGATAATGTCAGAAACTTTAGATTTCGATTTAGTTATTAAAAATGTGCGAGTGGTGCGCCCAAATCAAAATTCGATCGCTCGCCTCGACTTAGGAATTAAAAATGGCAAGTTTGCTAGCATTGCCCCAGAAATTAAGCCAGAATTAGCTAATCAGGTGTTCGATGCCAAAGAATTATTAGGTTTTCCGGGGTTAGTAGACTCCCACCAACACATCGGTATTTATCAACCCCTACCTCAAGACGCCATAACGGAAACGAAAGCTGCTGCTATGGGTGGAGTCACAACAAGTTTAAATTATATTAGAACCGGACAATATTATCTTAACCGAGGTGGTGCTTACAAAGACTTTTTTCCTGAAGCATTGAAACTTTCAGCAGGTAATTTTTATGTTGACTATGGCTATCATTTAGCCCCTATTAGCAGTAGTCATATTGATGAATTACAGTTTTTGTTTGAAGAATTTGGCATTCCATCATTCAAAATATTTATGTTTTATGGTGGCTATGGTTTGCACGGAATGTCAGACCAACAAAACCTATTTTTGATGATTGATAAATCAGAAAGATATGATTTTGCTCATTTTGAATTTATCATGCGGGGGTTAACTAAATTACGAGAAAGTTATCCTGAAATGCAAGATTATATTAGTTTGAGTTTGCACTGTGAAATCGCCGATATTCTCAATGCTTATACTAAAATCGTTCAAAATGACAACTCTATCACTGGTCTCAAAGCTTATAGCGCTGCTCGCCCTCCCCATTCAGAAGCACTAGCAATTGTAATTGCTTCCTATTTAGCTTATGAAACCAATTGTGTGAATATTAATCTATTACATCTGAGTTCCCGGAAAGCAGTGGAAGCAGCATTAATGATGCAAACAACATTCCCTCATATTAACTTTCGCCGAGAAGTGACAGTAGGACATTTATTATTAGATGTGGATGCACCTACTGGTAAATGGGCGAAAGTGAATCCGCCAATTCGTTCCCGTGAAGATGTGGAATATTTATGGCAGGCGGTATTAAATCGGCAAATTGATTGGATAGTCAGCGACCATGCTTGTTGTTCGGCGGAGAAAAAAGTTAGTAGTCAAGACCCGGAAAATATCTGGTTGGCAAAATCAGGTTTTGGTGGTACAGAATATTTATTGTCTGGAGTCTTCAGCGAAGGTAGTAAAAGAGGAATGTCTTATCATCATATTGCCGAATTGTTGTCATGGAATCCCGCACAACGTTATGGTTTGCTGGAAAAGGGTGATATTGCTGTGGGTTATGATGCAGACTTGGTATTGTTAGACCCGACTGAAACTTTTGTGGTGCGTTCGAGTGAGTCAGAGTCGCAGCAGGGTTATACACCGTTTGAAGGAATGGAGTTAACCGGAAAAGTGAAAAATACATTTTTGCGAGGGAATTTGATTTATGACAACGGAGAAGTTTTGGGGTCTCCCCAAGGAAAATACTTGAAGCGACCTTATGGCAAAAATCCGAATTCAATGGCATAATAGTCATCGTAATTAGATGGGGAGATGGGGAGAGGGGGGGATGGGGAGATGGGGAGATGGGGAGATGGGGGGATGGGGAGATGGGGAGATATTTGGTAATGGTTGAAGATGGAACATTTTTTACGTGCCGAATTAAACGGATTTGATATGACATACTCTCCGGCGGTCAGGCACGGAAATTTTACTTATTGTAGGTTTCTCACAACGCAAAGGGGGTATAGTTGAGGAATTTTATGATTGTATTTTAACTCTATCTACAACGATGCAGTAATGCTCCACATCACTTTCGCGATACTTCGCATATAGAACCCCTAAACGTATCTTTGTCAATGTTAATTTTTTGAGCTAGGAGTCACCGAGTCTGGAGATAAGAGGGAAGAAGGAAGAAAGAAAAATTCCACAAAATACGCAGATTTTTCCTCAAAGATAAAATGGGTTCTATATAACTAGATCACTAGAACTAGATTTTGTTATATATATGCGATCGCCACTTAAAATATAGCAATATTTTTGATAAATGGTATAATTAGCTCTAATTTTTGATATTTCATAGTGTCTTTGTGGTTAATACCGCAGAAACTAAAAAAAACTCAATATTAATGGAATTCCTTTAATCCCACATCCTTGCGTAGCACCCCATTATCTATTATTTATAGAGTTTGATTTTTCCGGCTTCACCTAAACTAATAATTAATATCAAAAACATGATAACCCCATGGAGGTAAATCCAAATATAGACCCCGTGAAACCAACTTATCTCCCAAGCGATCGTAACTAATAAAACTCATTAAATCTTCCAATTGATACCTCCTACCTTTGAGACTCTCGAATGGCAGTCGAATATAACATTGCCCTTGCTGGGGTGCATAATTGACTGCTATTAATAACAGTCTCTCCTTCCCTTGCCAACTAAAAGCAATAAAATCATTCCAAGTCAGATTTTCTTCCCATGCAGCAGTGCATTCTAGTAATTGCCAATTACCCTCATCGAGAACATTTAAACGCAAACAATCTAATAACTGATGGTAAAATTTTTCCCACATTGGAACGCTCTTTTGTTCTGGAGCGCGACACAAGTGCATCGAAATTTTATCAGACCAACCTTGTAACTGCCCCTGATGAAAAAAACGCAAGCCAGGAGATAAATAAGTCAAAATAGCAGCAGCTTGATGAACTCCTGGTGGAAAAGTAGCAGTAGCCCTCGGCTCATCGTGGTTTTCCAAAAACCGTGCCGATCTGCTTTGAAAGTCGATATCGGCACAAAAATGTTGTCTGACAGGCTGGACTTGTTTTTCCCGGAGGCGATCGTATAACCGCTTGTCATAGGTGTAATCAAATCCTAGTTGCTGAAGTTTCCACTCCAAATCCCAATACACTTCTGCCATAAACATAAAACCTGGATATTGTTGCCGTATTTCTGAAATAGCATCATACCAAAACGGTTTCGTGACAACACCCCAAATCTGCTCAAAAATCTCAGGCAGTATTAACATCGCCATATCACAGCGAACACCATCACACAAATGAGCAACATTTAATAGCTCGGCTAACATCGCCTCCTGTAATTTCGGGTTGCCATAGTTTAGTTGCAGAGTATCAGGCCAACCCGGAAAGTAGAGGTCTTTTCCGTGGGCGAATATTTTACTACCTTCAGGCAATTCCACCCGCAAATAGTTCTGGCATTCTCGCTCAATATCAGCTTCCGTTCCCTGAATATAATAATCTGGGTGGGTGTGTATCCAAGGATGGTCGGGGCCAGTGTGGTTGGGAACGTAATCTAGCATTAATTTTAATCCCCGTTGATGCAGGCGATCGCCTAGTCGTAACATCGCTGCATTATCACCGAGGTTTTCATGGATGTGATAGGCAGTTATGGCAAAGCAAGACCCACAAATATGATCTTCTTGCAACTCGTCACCAAAAAGTTCTATGGCTTCTCTCTGAAAGTCACGATTAGAACGAGAAATATCTCGCCCGACTATTCCTGTCTGCCAAACTCCCAAAAAGTATACCCAATCAAAGCCTAGGTCTGCTATTTTGTTTAGTTCACTATCGGGAATATCATCTAAGGTGGCATGACGACCTAGTTGTTGGGATATGTGGTTGAGCCAAACACGGGTGTTAATTTGATATAGGGAAGGATTCATAATAGAATAAATTAGGAATAAAGGGTGTTGGTAAATAAGGGTATGATTTTAGGTAGCAAGAATGGGAAACCAAAACCGCCCTCTGGGTAAGCTGAAAATCATCAACAATTGTATATTCTTTGTTGCCTCACAGGAGTGCGCATTCCCTCTCTTGGTCGATATATCCAATCGACCAAGAGAAAAGAAAATTCTGCATCTTCAAGCCTCTCTATTGTAGGAGATAACGATCGCTAATAACTGATAATTGAAATGACCCACCGCTAATAAAATCCCCAGTACAAGCTGCCTGAAATCTATCGACTTGACTGAAGGCTAAAGTGAGTAGCAGCCGAATCACAAAAGCAGATTTGAGAATTCCTTTGATATTTGAAAGCAGTTTTGTCTTCCTCTTAAAAACTACTATGATTGTTCTACTTTTACTTGATTAAGTGTAACAAAAAAATGAGTTTAAAGCCTCCTGCTTTTAGGAGAATTTCTCAGTCTAATGTTTTAATCTGGCGACTGATTTTTCTGTCTACAGTTTAAATTTAACAGTTAGATCATGTCCGGTTTAATACTTAAACTTTAGTGGAAGGAAAGCCGAGGGTAGCCATGCTAAAGGCAGATGGGTTTATTCAAATTTTGACTGAAGTTGATATTAATTACTCCCGTGAGATATCAACCGCCAATACCCAACTTGCCAGCTAAAGCGGGAGTTAAAGGTAATAATGTCGCGATAGTTAAAAACAAAGCTAACAAACACAATGCAGCGCGGGTATCATCAGGCTCTGTTAATTCATTCAAACAAGGGCGTTCTAAATTTCGCTGCAACACCAAAATAATAATTGCCCAATACAACGCTAGTGGATTCACCAGAGCAGCGATCGCCAACACGATAAAAGTAAAAAACGTTGCCCTACCTGCTACTTTCCGTCCATAAACTGCCTGAATAATTCTTCCACCATCCAACTGCCCAGCAGGCATCAAGTTAATAGCTGTAATCACCAAACCCAACCAACCGATAATTGCCAGTGGGTGAACATCTACTATATTTTGATGTACAGCCTCACCTAAAATAACCCGCGCCAAACTGCCCACTAAAACAGAGGCTCTGAAAAATTCTGAAGGCATCTGAAACATACTACCTTCGTGGGAAAGCAACAAACCCACTAATAACATTCCTAGAGAAACTATTCCTCCAGCAGCAGGTCCGGCAAAGGCAACATCAAACAGCACTTTTCGGCTAGGTACCACTGATTCAAAACGGTTCAAGGAACCAAAACTGCCAATTTGCCAAGCTGGAAAAAAGAAGGGCCAACTAAAGCGAACTTGATGACGTTTAGCTAAGACTTGGTGAGCGATTTCGTGAACACCTAAAACTACCCATAAACCAAGTGCGATAGGTAATGCTTCTTGATACCGCGTAAGTTCGTTGAAAAAATCGAACCCCAATAATAAGCCTCCTGCTTCTAAACTTGTAGCGATGGTGGCTATTAATAGAACGACTGCTAGAATTTTTTGAGATGTAGTAGCAGGTATAGGGTCTTTTGTGCTTGGTAAAATAACCACTACTGGTTTTTCTTCCGGACTTTCGATTAAAAATAGTCGGTAGCGATCGCCTAGTTTTGCTTCTAAATTAGCTGATAGTTGAGCATGAACTGCTTCTGTGTCTCCCCGTAAATTACCTTTAAAAATTGCTCCCTCTTGATAGGGTATTGTTTCGGTGGCGAAAAAGGTATCGATGCCAAAAATGTCTTTAATTTTTTGCAGGTCTTCAGTAGGAAGGGGGATGAATTCTGGGGTTTCTTCTTTTTTGGGTTCGATGTTTTCGGTTTGATTCAGATTTGATGGTGAAGTTGCTTCTTGGGTGGGAGAGGGTTTGGAGGAATTACTGATTTGGTTTGGATCGGGTTTGTTTTGTATTTCTTTGGCTGCTATTGCTCGTAGTTGTCCTCCCAAATAAATGTATAATCCTGTACAGGCTACTAGTAGAAATAGGATTGATACTAAGTTGAGATAGATTCCGAGAGCAAATAGACTAAAAAATAACAGCCAAGGGGCCATTAATACTACTGATTGTAACCAGGCGAGAATACCTGCTTTGCCATAAGGTTGAGCCCTGTAGTATCCCCAGCCGAGAATTCCCAGAGCAATTAAGGCTACTATGATTGTGGTCGTGTTTTCGGATGTGGTATACATAATGTTTGTTAAACTCAAAAGTTGCCAGTCAAAGGTCAAAGGTAATACGTTTTCTATAAAGAAATCTAGATTTTGTCTCTAATATATCTCTAATATATTTTGCTTGAAGAAACTACTTGGAATCGGTTATAAATCCGATTGGGCAATGGGCGAGTGCGGCTGCTTTTGCTCAGATTAACTATTAATTAAATTAATTCACCTAAAATCTTCTATAGATTTACTGCTTGGAGTTTTGGTAGTCCTAAAATATTAAGGATATCAGAACTATTCCTAAATGAGGTATTGCCTATTCTCTATTTGGTGAAGGTTTCATAATAAAGCTTTTGCTTTTCCCTGTTGCCTACTTCTCTAGCGCTACTGGAGTTTTTAGGGCGAAGTTATAATACCGTTTCACTAAAGTTACTAAGTCACAAGTCACCAAGTCAGAAGTTATATTTTAGGGACTTGAAACCTCTATTTTACAGTAATTTTAGCTGATTATTTTACTTCATCAGTTACCAACTCTTTGTGACATTTTTTAAGTGAATTGGTATAAGTTTAGCTTCTACAACATTTTCACAAATTATTTTTAACTACAGCAAATGTTTACATTCTACCGCTCGTTATCTTGAGATTTTTTTTTACTATAGCAATCCTACTAAATCATTCGTGAGAAATCTCAAAATAGATAAAAATTTTGAAACTCTTACCGTGGTTCTCTGTTCTTTTTTTCTAGGATATTTTCTAAACAACCCCAATCGGATTGCTATAGTTAATTATTAATTCCCAGTTTTTTCGATGATGAATGATTTCGGAGTCTACATTTGCTGGTTTAATAAACAAATTAGTAACGTTACTTTACTCCTGTAGTAATGTTTCTGTACCAGAAACATCGGCATGAACATGACTGCGATGCCTTGCAGATAAATAATTTGGATTGAGTCGAATTGCCTGATTATAATCAGCAATCGCTCCCCAATTATCTCCCACTTTCCGCAGTACATTTCCCCTTCTATAATAAGCTTTAGGATGGGTTGCATCAATATTAATTGCCTGATTATAATCGGCAATTGCTCCCCGGTCATCTTCTAATTTTTCTTTAACATCACCTCTGTAAATATAAGCATCTGTATGATCGGGATTTATCTCTAATGCTTGGTTAAATTCCTCTAGAGCACCTTGATAGTTTTGTTGTTCATATTTTGTTAATCCCCGTTGAAAAAAATGATTAAATTCTGTTTCTTCCTTTTCTGTTTTATTGTCTATTTTTTTCAATTCTACAGATTGTAAATTATTTTCTCTTGAAGCTTTTTGAGCCTCATTATCATCAACATTTACGATATTAAAATGAGTCGAAGAATTACTCACTACAGAAATTCCGGCAATAGCTTCTTTTCTTGCCCATTTATCCGCACTTAAAATATCATCTAGTTGGGGATGTTCCTGACGATCTGATTTGTGCTTTTCACAGACATACTCAATCAACTTAGGAATATCTAAAAATGGAATTTTTTCCTCTAAAAATAGCGCTACAGCTTGTTCATTTGCTGCATTCAATACAGCAGACATCGAACCCCCCATACGACCAGCAGCATAAGCTAATTGAATACAAGGATATTTCAAATTATCAGGTTCTTTGAAAGTCAAATTACCAGCTTTAACTAAATCTAACTGTTTCCAATCTGTATAAATTCTCTCCGGCCAAGATAAAGCATAAAGCAGAGGCAAACGCATATCTGGCCAACCCAATTGAGCCAAAACAGAAGTATCTTGTAACTCAATTAACGAGTGAATTATACTCTGAGGATGAATCACAATATCAATATTTTCATAATCTAATCCAAACAAATAATGAGCTTCAATAACTTCTAAACCTTTATTCATCATTGTGGCAGAATCAACGGTAATTTTACGACCCATTGACCAATTAGGATGTTTAATCGCATCTGCCACTTTTACTTTTGATAATTTCTCAATCGGCCAGTCTCGAAAAGCGCCACCAGAAGCAGTTAAAATAATTCTGCGTAAACCATTCTTAGGTACACCTTGAAGACATTGAAAAATAGCTGAATGTTCGGAATCTGCCGGCAGTAATTTTACCCCATGTTTTTCAATCAGAGGATTAACAACTGGTCCTCCAGCAATGAGTGTTTCTTTATTTGCTAAGGCAATATCTTTGCCTGCCTCAATAGCTGCAATAGTGGGTAATAAACCAGCACAACCAACAATACCTGTTACTACTGCTTCCGAGCTGCCGTATCTAGCTACTTCACACACTCCATCTTCACCAGCAAGCAATATAGGTTGGGGTTTGAGCTCGGCAATGGCCTCTTGTAGCTCCGTAAATTTGGACTCATCATGGATGGCAACAATTTGAGGGCGAAACTGTCGCACTTGTTGGGCCAATATTTCTACGTTGCGTCCAGCAGCTAACCCAATAACTCTAAATTTATCTGGGTGGTGGGTAACGATGTCTAGAGTCTGAGTACCTATAGACCCTGTAGATCCCAAGATTGTAATTGCTTTCATCATCTAAAAAATTTCGGTAGTTTGGAAACCTCTAGCTTTAGCTAGGGGAGGAAAAACGCCCCGGCGACTTCAGCCACCAGTCCCCATTCGGGGTGGGGGAGTAATCCCCCAAGAACTCTCATTTCTTGGTGCGCATTCCCAAGGCGAGGGAACCTCGCCGGGGTCGCACCGCTTTCTGAGGTAAAGTTAGCCGCGCCAATGTTATCGGTCGGTACTATCGGTGAAAACACTGGCTTAACCCACTAGGCCTGTTTAATCTTCCGGTTCTAGAGCATGGAACTGGCAACGTATTCCAAGGAATGTCATTGCGAGCCAGAGCGTGGCAATCAGAACTTTAACACTTACCGAT
>JBARXI010000611.1:0-13718 GCA_049647275.1 Microcoleaceae cyanobacterium | reverse complement strand
AGTAATCCCTGACTGAAGAATTACCCCGACTGAAGTAATCCCTGACTGAAGAATTACCCCGACTGAAGTAATCCCTGACTGAAGAATTACCCCGACTGAAGTAATCCCTGACTGAAGAATTACCCCGACTGAAGTAATCCCTGACTGAAGTAATCCCTGACTGAAGTAATCCCTGACTGAAGTAATCCCTGACTGAAGAATTACCCCGACTGAAGAATTACCCCGACTGAAGTAATCCCTGACTGAAGTAATCCCTGACTGAAGTAATCCCTGACTGAGTTTTTCTGGAGGAAATGCTCCGCAAAGAGCATTTATAAATGTCCGCGCCCTATTTGCGTAGTGCTATACTTACTCCGTTCTACTGAACTTATCCAAACCCGAAGGCACACTTGTTGCGAGGAACGTTTGCGCAGCAGTCCGTCAGGATAGCAATCTGCGAGGTAACGTTTGCGGAGCATGACCGACCGAAAGCAATCTACCCAACCTTTGGCGCGGGCTTTGGAGACGAGCTTCGGTGCTTCTGTGAGAATCACGCTCCCGCAGTCTGTAACCTTATTCTCAAGAGCTGGCTTAAAATCGGTCGGAACTTAAATTACTAATTTAAGTATAACAGAAGCTTTGCCATCTACCGCTAAAAAATTTGAAAAAAAGTAGATTTGAGTATATTTAGGTAGGATTTCAGCTTTTGTTTTAACCCCTACTCCCTACTTCCTACTTCCCTAAGTTCAGTGCTAAGTTCAGTGCAATGGGATTTTTGTACTTGAAAGTCCTAATGTCTAAGATTTTTAAGTTTGATTTGACTTTTGTGACCCTATGCTTCTGGCTGTTGTGAGACCTTAAGAAACTGATTTATACCTGTAGTAACCTGTTCAATATCATCATCATTGAAATAGATGGCTTTAATATCTTCTGGCAAATTAGTATCTAGATTATGATATCCCTGTTGTAGCAAAGATTTTACCTCCTGAGATGAAATGCTTTCTCCCTCAGCCTGGAGATAAGCTGCAATTCTTGTTTCACTCCAGTGAAAAGTCTGAGACATCAGTATAACTAATCTTAACAGTGGCTCTAAGCCGTCTAATACTTGCCTGACATAGCACCATAAAGGTGGTGGAGACATTTGTAAAGAATAACGAATTGATTCAACAGGGGGCATTTCTGCTTGGTTAATCAAAATTGCTGTAACATTGATTAACCAATTTTGGAGAGTAGTATTTCCATTCGCCGGATCTGCCCCCTCTCGCAAATCTAGGCCACGCAGTTCATAAAGTATATGTTGCCAAGTTTGGGCAAATAGATAGTCTGCCTGAACTGGCGATCGCACCGAATGTTGGATTAAAGTTTGGAGTATCATACCGTAGCGACAAAAAATCGCTACGAAGTATTTTCCTTGGTCTGGATAGTTTTGATATAGGGTAAGTAATTCTTGGTCACTGTGATGGAACAGTGATTTAACTATAGGATGATTAGATTCTGGAAATTTGTAAGTTGGCTCTTGTTTCAACATTTTTTAGTAAAATTTAAGATAACGCTGTGAATTTTATCAAAAGGAAGAAGAAATAAGTTAAGTATAAAACTTCATTGACTTAAATATGTCACTTTTAACCATTAGTCAACCCCTAGTTAAGTCATCCGGTCTAAAGCTCGTTTCCCTCCCCAAGTTTCTACTATTTTATCGTCATATTCATCAGCTATTGCTAAAACTGCTTTGACAGATGCTTCTAATTCTGGTTTATCACAAGTAGAACCAATTATTGTATGTTCAAAGATAATATCACCATGATCATCTATGCCAAAAGCTCCAAAGCGCATTTTACTATTTTCTTGCAGTAAAAATTTCATCAAATCTGGTTTCAAATCAACATTTGTCACAACATAGGAGCGAGTATTAATTATTGCTTCATCATCTCCCCAAGGAAATACAGATACTTCAATTAAGGCGGAACCCATAAATAAACTAATACAGGGTAAGTCTTGTCTCGCACTGGGAAATTTGTCAAATAACTCCCTCATCCACATAAAAATTTTGTTGTAGCAAGCTTCTTGTACATTTGTCTCAAATTTCATTGTTTTGCTCCATTCAAAACTCAAGTTTAGGGAAAATTTGTTCAAGCTTTGGGAATACTGTTTTAAATAGGTTATAACTACATCCTGTTGAATACTTATCATTGCTAAGAAGTCATCAATTCAGGAGGAGAGTCTTTTTTTCTGATTAATTAAACGAACTTTATATTACTCATTTATCAAAGCAAATTCAACTAGAAATGAGTATTTTTTTACCTATAATTATATTGCCACAAAACCTGCAAAAAAAAATCTATTGATTCCGAGCAAGTTTATTTGCGCTCTAGCCATCCTAAACGAGTTGTAACAAATCCAGGAATTAGATAAAAAGTCTGAAACTATTATCCCTGTTCCCCGTTACCTTTCGATCGGATATTTTTTTCACAGCTCAAATAGGAATGCTATATGATAGAATAGAACTTTAGTATAACTATGTAAAATCAAGTTTAGTTTTTGTTAGGAGAACACGATGATGAGTGAAATATTTACACCAGATTTAGTACCCAAAATTATGACAGCATTGGGTTCAGTGGGCTTTTTCTTGCTGGCATTCCAAGCACTACGGCTATTAAAGCAATAGTATAGCAGTACGTTTTTTAGTTAGGACAATAAGTGTAGGTTCAAAGGCAACAGCTCCGTCAGGCAACAGAGGAATGTCCGCGCCCTTAATGCGTAGTGCTATAGCATTCAATCATTGACCATTGACAAAAAAATCTACTTAATAAATAGCCAAACAGGACAAACGCATCTTATTTTTGAAATGCTGAGTGGGAAAATGTTTCAGACATTAAAGTATTTTTGCTTACTTTCAATCCATTTCCCTTACTAAGTAGGTGGGCATAATTAAAGATCAAATAGTTGTAGGGTGGGCAATGGCTATAAGTGTCTTTGTATAAAGGTTTTATATCAAGTAACATTAATTAACCCCAATGTAGGGACGTTGCATGCAACGTCCCTACAAGGTTGGGGAAAGATTGTTTATCTTTTCTGTAGCGGGTTTAATACCCCACCGTCAACGGGAGTGCTTAAAATTGTTTAGGGTTAGAATCCCTATGCAATTTTCCCTCTCTTGGTCAGCTACCTGGTGCGTCTGACCGCTTGCGTCTTACGCCTTCTTCAATACAGTTGTTTAATGAGACATGATATAAGATGTTTTTACGCGCGAAGGCACGAAAAAGGATTTTTTAGGGTGACTTTTTCTTTCTTTAGCTGATATAATTAAAAGGTTTATTTATTTTCTACCAGATGTCTACTAATTAAACGGACATGATATAAGAAGGAAGAACGAAAAAACTTAAACTTGAGTAAATTTTTTATTCCCTACTCTCTACTTACAAATGTTAAATGAATTTCGCATAGGCACTTAACACTTTTGACTTCGACGAAGCGATCGCTAAATCATTCTATTCTTAATGTAGTTAACTTTGTAATTCTAAAAAATGCACCCGTCCAGAGGCTTCACCGGCAATAATTGTTACCCCATCTGCTGCCACAGCACAACACTCTAAAGAACTCTCTCCTGTAAAGTTGGCAATAACCAGCCGAGTTGCTAAATCCCACACTTTCAGGGTATTATCATCAGATGCAGAAATGACCCGATTGCCATCTGAGGTTACCACTATAGAGCTTACCCAGTCAGTATGCCCACTCAAGCTAAATAGTTCTTGTCCAGTTGATAAACACCAAACTTTAATGGTTTTGTCAAAAGAACCAGAAATCACTCTTTTCCCATCTGGCGTGACGGCTAAAGCCTTTACCCACCCATTATGACCAACAAGAGTAAAAATTTCCTCAGCAGTTTCTAGATTCCAGACTTTAATAGTTTTGTCGAAAGAGCCAGAAATAACTTGCTTGCCGTCTGGCGTTACTGTAACTGCACTTACCCAGTCAGTATGACCTGATAGGGTACAAACTTCCTGTAATGTTTCCAAACTCCAGACTTTTAGGGTTTGGTCAGATAAGCAGGCGATCGCTTTTTTACCGTCTGGCGTTACTGCCACAGAAAAAATACATCTAGTGTTACCTTCTATGCTCAATAATTCCTCTGCTGTCTCCAGACTCCAAATTTTGAGTGTGTTATCATCTGAAGCTGAAATGATGCGCTTACCTGGTAGTGCTGCGACAGAATTAACTCGATCGGTGTGGCCTTTGAGGGTATAAACCGATTTTGTTGTGTCTAAATTCCAAATTTTGATGGTGTTATCCCAAGATGCTGAAGCTACTTGTTGGTCTGGCAGCACTGTTACAGCATTCACCCTGCTAGTATGACCGATCAAGGGCGGAAGTTCTTCGGAGGTATCAAGACTCCACACTTTGAGAGTAAAATCATCCGAGCCTGAAATCAAACGCCCATCGGGGAGAACTGCCACTGCATATACTGAGTCGGTATGACCTTTAAGAGAAAATAGTTCCTCTCCTGTTTGGAGACTCCACACTTTGAGAGTGTTGTCGGAAGAAGCAGAAATCATTCGCTTACCATCTGTAGTTACGGCTACAGCATTTATCCCTTTAGTGTGACCTTTGAAGGTAAAAAAAGCCTTTTTGCTCTCAGTATTCCAAACTTTGATGGTGTTATCGGAAGCACCAGAGATGACTTTCTCTTCTGGAAGTGCTGTCACACTCCTAATTCCACCTGTGTGACCGGTGAGTGTAAATAGTTCTTCTGCTGTCTGGAGATTCCAAATTTTGAGAGTACGATCGGATGAGGCTGAGATGATTCTCCCGTCGGGTAATACTGTTAGCGCATTTACCCAACCTTTATGCCCGGTGATGGTAATTTCTTCTTTTTGTGTTTCTAGATTCCAGACTTTCATTGTGTTATCTGAGGAGGCAGAAATCACTCTACCATCAGGAAGTGCTGCAACTGCTCTTACTCCTCTTGTATGACCTGCGAGGGTGAGAATTTCTTCTGTTTTTTCTAGATTCCAGACTTTGATCGTGAAGTCATCGGAGCCGGAAATTACCAACTCCTTACCTAGTAATGTTATGGCTCTAATTCTACCTGTATGACCGGTAAGAGTAGCCATTTCTTTTCCTGTTTCCAGACTCCAGATTTTGAGAGTGTTGTCTGAGGAGCCAGAAATTACTACTCCTTCAGATGTTACTGCTACTGCATTTACCCAGCCAGTATGACCGATCAAGGTGCGTAATAATCTACCTCCTGGAGGTGTGAGACTTGGTGCGGTCGGTCTTAACCAAGGGGCTAGTTTCCAGGATTTTGCTTGTTGTAGCATTTTCTGCATTCTTGGTACTTCAAAAGATACCAGTCGCCCCCAAATTTGCCCTGCTAATTGGGTTTTATCTTCTACAAGAATATGAGATGATAGTTCAATTGCTCCTTGAATTAATTTTAGGGTTTTCAGTTTTTCATTTGATGTCCATACATTAGACTGCATTGCTTCTTCATAATCATTTAGTAGAGATTCTACTCCGAATAAATATAGTCTTGATTCTATAAAATCAAAATCTGTGAGTAAGCGATACAGTTGTTCTGTATCGGATTCACTTACTAGAAAACCTGGTAAAGTTTCTAAAAGATAGCGTTGATCTTCTAGGGGCATCTGAGCTAAATTTTCTCTAAACTCACCCATGTCAATTTCCTTCGCTAACAATAATTTTTTTTCGGAATTAGAACTATATATTCATCAAGCCGATTGGGTCGAATAATTTTACAAAAGTTGCTAGTTAGGCGTTTTTGTAAACCATTCCTAACAGATTATTTTTAATCTGTTTTTCCATTCCCTCAATTTCAATTAATGATTCTACTTCTTGCACAATATCTTTACGGTAGAGAAAGTCTTGAAATGCAGCATGATAAATGCTGTATACAGGTTTACCTTCTGTTTGATGTATGCGGATAAATTGTGCCCATTCATCTAGGATTTCCTGTACTGTTAAGGAAATTTCGCCACTAAATTTAGCTAGCATTCCACAGGAAACAGGTTTGCGTGTTTTTGTCAAGAAATAGATAATTTTAAGTTTAGTCACGGGCAATGGTTTAACATTCATTTTCATGCGATGCCAGTGTTGGTCGTAATATTTCTCTAAACCTTGAGGTAAACTTTCTAGGTTGATATCTCTATAGTTGCCTTGCTCAATATCATCAAGTACATACTTTAAGTACATGAAGTTATTTTCGCTTTTGCTAGCTATAGACTTGACAAATTCTTCCACTGTTAATCCTCTATCTTCAATCCATACTTGAACTGCTGGTCGTTTTGTTCGCAGACTAATAAATAGTTTGACATCTTCTAAACTTTCATTGGGATAGATCATTAAGTCAAAAATTTTCTGCGGTGCTGAGACGACTAGCGGTAGTGGGTCGGATCTCTTTGTGAGTATAAAATATACTCCGTTGGGTAAATTGCCTGGTAAATAAAGCACATTAGCCGCTCCACTCTGACTAGTCAAATCGACTTCATCTAAAGCATCGACAGCAATTATGAGTCTTTCTCCTGTTTGTAGGTGGGTACTAATTTCGCTTAGTAGTTTTGATAAAAAGTTGCCATTGCTAGTATTGTCTGAGTGTAATGGGAGTTCGTAAGGCAAATTATAGCGTTCAATTAACTGGGTACAAACATTCTTAAGAAAATCTTCAGCCCTCGTTCTACCTTCTGATAATAGATTGAAATAAGCTACGCAGCCTGTGCGACGTACATATTCGGCAACGATTGTACTTTTTCCTACTCCTGGGTCGGCTTCGATGATAAAGTAGCCTTTAGACTGGTTGTAGAGAAAGTCTTCTATACCGTCAAATACGAAACCGCGCCCCAGAAATCCTTCGGTTTTATCTGAGATTAGGGCGGCAAAGTCGGCTGGTATTGCTTGACTTTGCTTCATTTGTTTGTTTAAGAGTAAAACTAGCTGCTGTAAATGGGTATTCGCTCCACTAATACCTGCAACTATGATATCTATATCTTTACGGTACTCACCAACAAATTGATCGACTCTTTTCTCAATTTTCTGAGTAACATCCACAAGACGACTTACATCTTCTCCTGCTGTTGCTAACATATCGTGAATTAATGCTTGAAATACTGAGCTTTCTGTTCTCAGCTCGTGACGAAATTGATACACTGTAACTGAGACTAATCTAACTTCGACGAGGCGACATAATTCCATAGGGGCGTGTTTGAGCCACTTGTCTTTGCTTTGGAGTCTAGACATCACGATTTTTGCGATCGCTTGTTCTTCTCCACCTTGAGGTAGATGAGTTATTCTTTGCTTCTGTGTTTGCACTAAATCTAGTATCATTAGTGCATCTTTCTCCATTTCTGTTAATCTTCCTTCAATTTCAGCTTTATCTTGCTTCCACTGTGGTAGTTGCTGAGATTCTTTACGAATTACTTGTAAAGCTTTACAGTATGAAGTTACTAGGGCTGTCTGTATTACTTGATTTTTTTCATCAGCTTTCTTTGTTGCCCATTTACTTACCCAATGCCATGTGACACTGGTTACTTGTTCAAGTCCTGCACCCGCAAAAAGGGTTAATATCTCTATGAGCATAGTTTAGTACCCTTGACTTATACCAGATTTAATGATATTTATCCTGAAAATAAAAATTAGTAGCATAGCTTAACTTTTATATTTATCACAATTTGACGTTTTTGGGAAGAGATATAGCTAAAATTGTGTTTTTTTAGTCCAATTTAATTGTCTGTTCCGATTTGTCTATTGTTACTAGCATTAAACTACGAGTTATCAGTTGAGTTTTTTACTTTCTAAGCGCTAAAACTCAAATTAAAATAATCAGTAGCTTTTCTATTTGCTATAGAAAAGTCATGTATTCGATCAAAATAATTAAATTTATTTAAATTTTTTGATAAATTTACTTAGGCAATAGAAAATTTTATCTTTTCCCTTATGGGTTTAATACCCCACCGTCACCCGCGGTGCTCAAAATTGTTTGGGGGAGCGAATCCCCGCATTTTTCACATCACGCCTTCTGCCTTCAGCATAGCTGCCTTCTGCCTTCTTCAATATTTGTAAGTGCGATCGCCTTTATTTTAACTGATTAAAATAAACTGCTGCTGTCACAATCAAACCCAATAAAACTAAAGGAACCCATAAGTCGCTAAAATTATACATGATTTTTGAATTTTCTGAGTAATTAATGAATACATTGAACCCCCTGTAGCAGTTGCAATCAATCTCGGTGTATTTCTTTGTGGCTTTTACCTACCACTGCACCACCTACTACCATTAACTTACCACTTAAATAGGATTATTATAATGACTAATCTCGATTAAAATCCCAGATTTAATATAAAATATAATTATCTTCCTGGCCACAAATAAAAGATTTAATCAAATCAAAAAAAGTATGGCATTTCCTAAAAAGTTAATTTGGCTACAAGAAAGAACCCCCCTAAGTATTCTTTCACAACCAATTATAGCAGAAATAGCGGAAAATCTAGAACAGAAAACTTACTCCGCTAATCAAACAATAATAGTTCAAGATAGACCAGCTCCAGGATTATACATAATTGAAACAGGCAGACTGGAAACATCACAAATTAGTGATGTCAATAGCGATACTCCCATAGTCAAAAAAATTGCCTGTCTGCTGCCTGGAGAAATCATATTATTACCCGAATTACTGTTAGACCAACTCACTCAAAAAACCATTAGCACCATAACCGAATCTCAGCTATTTTTCCTACCAGCAGAAAAATTCAAACAACTCCTAGAAAAATATCCAGAAATTAGTTTAGAATTTTCGCGAAAATTAGCTCAAGAATTAAAACAAATTTCCTCTCAATTAAGTTATGAACAACAGCGTCAAATAGAATTAAGACCTTACTTAGTCACAAAAGTTAGAAGAGGAATCATCGGCAAAAGTCGTTATGCAGTCAGGCTACGTCAAGAAATTAAAGATGCTACAGAAGAAGGAAAATCAGTTCTAATTTTTGGTGAGCCAGGATTAGAAAAAGATAATATCGCCTCCCTGATTCATTTCAGTTCACCCTATCGTCGTCAACCCATTATAAAAGTGAACTGTAACCTGCTACAAACTAGCGGTATAGAATTGTTTGGTAGTAGTGGAGGGAAAGCTGGATTAATTGAATGGCTAGGAGCAGGAACATTAATTTTAAATAATATTCAAGAACTCCCTCCAGAATTAATACCTGCCATTGCGAACTTGGTCAAAACTAATACTTATACTCCTATAAATCGCACTGACAAATCACAAGATATCACACCCAGAGTTTGCCGTACTAAGATTTTAATGATTTCTGAAAAGATATTACCTGAAGTTGATAAATTTGTAAGTCATGTAATTAAAGTACCACCTCTGAGAGTTAGAAAAACAGACATTAACGAGCAAGTGGAATATTATTTACGTCTTTTATGTAGAACTAAAGGACTTTCTAAACCAAAAATTACCCCTGAAGCATTGCGTCGCCTCCAATCTTATGATTTTCCTGGTAATATTAGAGAATTAGAAAATTTAGTAGAAAGAGCTTTAATCCAATCTAACTGTGAAGGGGAATTGACAGAAGAAGTTTTTTGGTCTGTAGAAACCAAGAAAAAACGTTTTCGTTTGAATCTTTTAGATGCTAATCCTAAGTTAAGAAAATTTTTGCGTAGTCCTTGGTGGCCTGACAGAATCAATTATGGTTTTACTCTCACATTTTTTGCTTTAGTTATCTTCGTTTTATGTTTGGGTCCGCAAAATCGAGGTGATAATTTTGCGCTGAATTTCTTCTGGGCTTGGTGGTGGCCGATAGTGTTATTATTATTTCCTTTTGTGGGGCGGTTATGGTGTGCGGTTTGTCCGTTTATGATTTATGGAGAGGTGACTCAAAAGTTATCTTTATGGTTATGGCCGCGACAGTTAAAATCATGGCCGAGACAGGAAGCAGAACGATGGGGTGGGTGGTTTTTGTTTGGTTTATTTGCTTTAATTTTTCTCTGGGAAGAACTTTGGGATTTAAAAAATACTGCTTATTTATCCGCTTGCTTACTGCTATTAATAACTGCTGGAGCAATGATATTTTCTGCGATTTTTGAACGTCGTTTTTGGTGTCGTTATTTATGTCCGATTGGGGGAATGAATGGTTTATTTGCTAAGTTATCAATGACAGAATTAAGGGCACAACAGGGTACTTGTTCTGCTGAATGTTCTACTTATCAATGTTATAAAGGTGGTCTTGGTAAAGGAGAAGGTTTAGAAACAAATGGCTGCCCTTTATATTCTCATCCGGCACAGTTAGAAGATAACCGAGATTGTGTTTTATGTATGACTTGTTTGAAGGCTTGTCCCCATCGTTCTGTTGAGGTTAATTTGCGTCCGCCAGGAATTGAATTATGGACTACTAATGTGGCGCGTAGTTATGAAGTGGCGTTGTTATTGTTATTGTTTGGTGGGGTGTTTGTGCATGGTTTACCGGAGTTAAATTCTTGGCTAGGATTGAATTTAGATTTGACTGATTTTTGGCAACATTTAGGATTGGCAATGGGAGCTTTAATTGCTCCAGGAATTATTATTTTATTGGCTTATGGGGGTAGTTGGTTATTTTATAAGTTACGTTGTTTTTTTCAGGGTTCGGATTCGGATTCGGTTTTACTTTCTCCTATTCCATTTGTCAAGTTAACTTATGGGTATTTGCCTTTGGTTTTGGGAGGGTTTATAGCTCATTATTTGCGGTTAGGTTTGAGTGAGGCGGGTAGAATTTTGCCTGTGAGTTTTGCAACTTTTGGTTTGAATGGTGAGGGTTTGCCTGTGTTAGTTGCTCATCCGGCGGTGATTGAGTTTTTACAGGGAACAACTTTGATTTTTTCTCTAATTTTGACGATAGTTTTAACTCAAAAAATTGCCCGTCGCTCTATAGCTTCTCTCTGGTTACAACACTTGGTAACTTTGATTTTTATGGTGGGTTTATGGGAGTTAATGGTGGGGAAATAGGGTATTAAGAAGGTGTTAGGTTTTAGGTGTAATACTAATTTTATCTAGTTGAGCTAGATATTGGGGTTAGAGTAGTTACAGCAGTTTTAAACTTTATGAAGTACATATATTTATGGTTTTAGGGAGTGGTTAGTGTGGGAGTAGCGGTGCGACCCCGCTTGGCGCGACAGACGCACCTGGTAGCCGACCAAGAGAGGGAATGGGCACTCCTGTGAGGCAACAGGTGAAACAGATTCACCCCGTTTACTATACCACATTAACCACCGAATCTGCTGTATATAATAGACTTGTCGCGAAATAAAAACGACCGAGTTATGATTAGATGAAGCGATCGCCTTTTTGTCAAAACTTGATTCAGATATGCCAATTAGTGCAACAATAGTATAGATTCAGAATTAATACGATTAGCAAGTTAATGGACATTATCGAATTTTTTAAACTGAGTGCAGGTAAATGGTTTTCCCAACGCACCATTCATAATTTAGTTTCGGGAGAGTTGCAAGCAGGTAAGTCAGATGTGAGTATCGATATCTTGGAAAAAACTGACCCTACTGTCATCAAGTTGTGCGAACAACATCAGGTTAACTCTAATTTGGCTGAGTTGCCAGGGGTGCGGATAACTTGGGATGGTAGTACAAATAAAGAACAAGTTAAAGATACGGGGACGGCTATTTTGATACCTATTCCTAACTCTGATGCTCCTCATCAAGGTCAATTATTGCAAGATAGAGGGGATGGTAACAGCCCAAAAATTAGCGGTCGCTATATTATGGGGGATGATGATGTGCTAACGATGATTACGGAGTCGGATGGTTTGTATGCAGAGGAGCGTTTATGGTATTTGATTCCTAATTTGCGGTTGCGTACTAGTATTGTCAAAAGACCTAATGGTTTTAATCTTGCTTCTTTTTGCTCGGAAATTCGGAGAGTGACGAGTTAAGTTGGGGCAGAATTTTTGATACCCACTAGAAAGCTCTTATTTTAGTCTCTGATTTAACAGTGAGACGATCGCTCAAACATCGGATGCTGGATCGGATAATGCGACCTTACATTAAGGTCCGCCATTAGTCTCCACCATAAGTAACGTTTCGGCATCTCGCCATAACAGAGAGATGTTATCAGAGAATGCCGAACAATATCTTGTATGTTGACAAATTATTATTTAAAAAAATATAAGCATCAAAAGTGAATAGATAGAAATCTTGTAGAGTTTATCCTTAATATTGCAACTAACTACCCCTTTTGTTCCGGAGGTCTTGGCGAAACAGAATTACGCAAATTATGGCATTGCTGATTTTAGGTATGAAACTCAATTCGTCAGAACGGCTAAGAACCGAAAAATTAGAGTCTAAATCATACATATTTCCCACTAATTAAGTTAGGAAAAAACTCTTTTCTATCCCCTGATGACTGAGGAGGTAACTTCTGATTCTTAACTCCAACAATTCTGACTACCTGTAGTATGTCATAAATGTATTTAGCAACACCCAAATTATTAGTATTAGTATATGTTTTATATAGCGTCTTTTTGTAAATCCTGTTAAACTATAATTAAGGTAGTAAGTTAATTTCACAGCAGGAGTAATATTTTTATGCTTGCCAAGGAAAGATTAGCCCGACTAGAAGAAACTTTAGAGATAGAATATGAGAAACTGGATGAATTTGAAAAGGAATTAGTTTTATTAGCTGCCGCAACTCAAAAATTTGAATTAAAGCAACGTATTAAACGAGATGTACTACCAAGTATTCATAGACACGAAGCTGAATATTTGGATTTGCTGAATCAAGAAGCAGACTCATTTCAAATTCCCGAACAACAAGCTAGCCAAGCCATTGCTGAAGTTACTCCTCATGTAGCAAACATTACAACATCTGGAAATAATAACTATCCTCCAGAAGTTCTAGAAATATTACGGGAAATTCTCACAATACTGAATGAATCGGATTGATCGCCAGGAGCAAAACTGAAAGCTACATTACCGATCCTACCACCTATTGTATCTTACGAGGTTGAAATTGATACACAACCTTCTCTAAGAAAAATATACCAAATAATCACCAGACCATTCAAAAGTAAAAAAAAACAACCATGATGTAGTAGATAGACCTTGCCCTTATCAGGGTCTATCTACCTTTCAAGAAGAACATCATAAGTATTTTTTTTGTCGTGAAGCTGAGATACAAAAGCTGATGGAATTGGTTTATAAGCAGTCTCTGGTTGCTGTGATTGGACCATCTGGCAGTGGCAAGTCATCGGTAGTTTTGGCTGGTCTTATCCCTCATTTGAATAATATAGGTGGGTGGCATATTCTCAAGTTTCGGCCAGGTAAATATCCTTGCAAAACTCTCACAGATATAGTTACTTCCTTGGAACAATATTCAACTGATAAAATAGATCGGCAGGCTATCGAAATTAAGTACAATAGACAATGCTTAAAGCAGACTGTGGAAAAGTTTCTTTTAAAAAATTGTAGTCAGCGTTTACTTTTGGTAGCTGACCAATTTGAAGAACTTTACACTCTTTGTCAGAACGAAAAGGAGCGTCAAAAGTTCTTAGATGAATTGCTAATATGTGTTAGAGATGCAGCTAAATTCACCTTTCTCTTCACTATGCGGGCAGACTTTTTACCTTAATGTCGGCAGAAGGCTCCCGTTATAACCGAGGGGGATTTATCGAGGCGAAGCCGAGTACCCCCAATGGTTTAGCGGTGAGATGAATGCCGACCAACTAACAATTGAGCGACAG
>JBARXI010000610.1:0-9022 GCA_049647275.1 Microcoleaceae cyanobacterium | reverse complement strand
CAACAACATTATCTAGCAAATAAGCAATTGATTGATGAATCAAGATATCGTGGGCATTTTTCTTCTTTCTCCATCCCCAACCTTCTAATTCTAAGTCAACTTCATCCAAGGTTTCCAAGTCTTGATTCAAAGCAACAAGCTTTCCTCCAGTGCAGACAAAAATATAATTTCCATCAGTAGCCATTGCTGCAACATCAGCACATTCATAAACTTTAAGTTTTTCTAATGATTGTGATAATTTTATAACTTTTGATTGAGATTGAGCTGTTTGCTGTTGATTTGGTCTACTCTCAATATTTTTACCTACAATAATTGAATCTGATAAGATTAGAAGTTCCCAAGAATTTGGAGAGGAAAGTGTCTCTTCTAAGTTAACTACGGCTTGGGATTCATATTTTTGGGTTTGGCTATTATAGGTAAACTGAACAAGTTGAGTGCGAGATTCAACAAGAAGGTCTGGCAATGAGTAGGATAATGCTCTTTCTTGAGATAGGCTAATGTCGGTGAAAAAGTCTTTAGACATGATGTAAAGTCTCAATGCATTTTTATATAATATGTCTGAATCTGACAAAATCCGGATTCAAAAAAGGTGTACACTAAGCTGAATTTAGCTAGGAATCTTAGGTTAATTTTTTGATATCTGTTCTCATTAGACATCTCCATAAACTAACTTTTTGCTAAGGTATGTGAAGGGTTTGAAATTAATTATCACCAGAGGTCTATTGTTGCTAGAGTAGGACTGCACAAAGGCTAGGGTTAGCACTGGCTAATCCTAGTGGCAGCTACATCGCTCCTTAGAACTGGAATAAGTTAATTACTTACCTTACACTTGGCGCTCTGCGCTACCGGTTTGTTTCATTTTCTAATGGTCTGACTCATTCGTTTGTTGCTTATTTTCATCTGAGGGATCTAACCGCCAACCTGGTTTCACAACTTGCCGAGAACGAGCAATGACAAGAGAATCATCTTCCACATCATCTGTAACTACAGACCCCGCAGCAACAGTGACATCTTGCCCCAAAACTACAGGGGCAACCAATACACTATTGGAACCAGTTTTAGAGCGATCGCCTATTTCCGTGCGATGTTTTTTCACTCCGTCATAGTTAGCAGTAATTGTACCTGCACCAATATTCACTTTTTCCCCAAGAGTTGCATCTCCCAGATAAGATAAATGAGCTGCATTAGTGCGATCGCCAACTTTGGCATTTTTCAGCTCCACAAAATTCCCCACTCGGCAGTGAGACCCCACTTGAGAATCACCACGCAAATGTGCGTAAGGGCCAATGCGAGTATGATCTGCCACGGTGCTGTCAGAGATGACCGAGTACAAAACCCTCACATCTTTACCAATCAAACTATTTTCAATCAAACTTCCCGGTCCAATGCGACTACCTGCACCAACTACAGTTCGACCCCGAATATGAGTTTGGGGTTCAATAATCACATCCCTTTGCAAAAGTACTGTATCGTCTATCGTAATACTATCTGGATCTATCAAAGTTACTCCAGCACTCATCCAATCATCCTTAACTCGCATCTGCAAAATATCGTAAGCAGCAGCTAAATTTTTGCGGTCGTTGATGCCAATAATTTCCTCATAGTCATCCACATCCACAGCCATGACTGGATTCAAAAAATTCACTACATCTGTTAAATAATATTCTTGCTGGTCATTGTTTGGTTTTAACTGAGGCAGCACCTCTGCCAAAGCAGGCCAGTTAAAACAGTAGACTCCGGCGTTGATACGATGATTTTGTTTTTGGGCTGCTGTACAGTCTCGCTCTTCAACTATTTGAGTAACAAGATTATTTGTATCGCAGAATATTCTGCCGTAACCCTTGGGGTTAGGTAAGTTAGCAGTTAAGATGGTGGCTGCATTGTGATTTTGCTTGTGGGTTTCGATGAGCTGCTTGAGAGTTTCCGGTCGCAGTAATGGCACATCTCCATTTAAGACTAGGAGATCGTCAGAAAATCCTTTGAGGTGGGGTAACAACTGTTGGATGGCGTGACCTGTTCCTAATTGTTCCCTTTGTTCTACAAATTCTAATGTAGAGATATGATCGTCATTGTTATTGAGGAGAGATTGTTGCACCAGGTCTCCACGATAACCTACTATGACAATTTGTCGAGATGGTTGGATCGGGACACAACTTTTTAATACTCGTTCGAGTAAAGTATAAGAACCTAACTGGTGTAATACCTTGGGTAGGTCTGATTTCATTCTGGTGCCACGTCCAGCCGCTAATATTGCTACCGCTACCATGATTTTTGGGATTATTGGTTTTGTGAAGCAGAAACGTTATATTACGAGTCTACACGCTTATAATCTCATATATCTCACATCTATACTGTTTCACGGAAGTCAAAAGTCAAAAGTCAAAAGTCATAGCTCAAAATTATATGAGCAGCCAAATTTTAAATTGACAATAATTTCAGATGCTTATTTCAAATAAGTAATATCATGTCCGTTTGAATAGTTATAAATAAATGGTAATAGGCAACAACTAACAGCTCATCTGGCAATAGGGAAAAAAAGAATATAAAAGGAGAATAGGAAACAGAAAGTTTTTTATAACGCTATTATCCGGACATAATATAAAAGGTGTGATGTTATTTAAGTTAATTGGTCTTGCATCAATAATTTAACCTATTTTAGTTTCCCACTCTATAGAGGTATGGGGTATTAGGGAATAATATATTTAATAGATATCTCCAGAAAATAAACTTGCCCTTTGTTTAGCATAAGCAAGAGAAGTAAAAGCACTTCACTTTCATTTTCCGTACCTTTTTCCTGAAAATATCTTCCCTATTGCCTGTTGTCAGATGAGCTGTTGCCTACTCTTACAAAAAGTCTATAGAACCCCTAAACGTATCTTTGTCAATGTTAAATTTTTTTAGCTAGGAGTCACCGAGTCTGGAGATAAGAGGAAAGACGGAAGAGGGAAGACGGAAGAGGATCGATCTGAAAAATTCCACAAAATACGCAGATTTTGCATCAATTTTGATGCGCGAGAAGACTTAACTATAGTAATTATATAGATATAAAATGGGTTCTATATCTTTATTCACGCCTATGTCTAATAGACATCTCCAGAAAAGAGGGAGTAGGGAGTAGGGAGTAGGGAGTAGGGAGAAATAATTGATTATTTCTGTATGATAATTGATTTTATTTTTTATTATTGGAGATGTCTAATATATTTGGTGTTGATGAATCTGAGGCGGGGAAATATTTTACTACTGTTGTCAGATGAGCTATTGCTTTTTCCCTGGTATAAAGAATTATTTCCTGGTCCTATATGAAATCTGGTTGTACAGTTGTCGCACTCTATACTTTCATTCAATGCAGACATAAAATGCCGGAATATCCCAAGATAATTCCGACTCTCATCCTTGGTTTCTCCTTTCTACTGACTACTGACTATTGACTACTGACTATTGACTACTGAATTATACGATAACGCGCTTATCCGGATTCTATATTAGACCACCGTTTTTTCCATTGGGATGTGGCTTCTAAGGACGATTTTTGTTGTTCAATTATATGGCGATGCAAAATTTCTTTAGCCGAGTCTGATAAATGGGGATCGCGGTAGGGAATACCAGCACGAGTTAATAGGTGTTCTTTTTCTTTTTGAGAAAGTGGTGGTAAATGTGTATCGGACAAACTGGCCACTGTTCCTGACGATCGCCTTCCCACTGGCGCTGTGGAACCAATTTTTAATCGAGCTTCAATTAATCCTGTTCTGACTGCTGCGGAACAGGCATAAGTTGCTAGATGACCATCAGGTTTGATACATCTCCTCACCCACCCCAAGAATTCTACTGTCCATAGTTGGGGACAAGTGGGAGGAGAAAAGGGATCGAGAAATATACCGTCAGCTTGGAACCCAGAGTTACTTAGTTGCTTAATAGTTGTCCTAGCATCCCCAATTATTAGTTTGGCCTGAATTTTTTCTGTTTCTAGTTGATGGGTATTTGCTAGGGTAGTCAATAATTCTGGCACAGGTTCGGGCCAATCATTTAAAAGATTCGTGGGGAATGTCGCTGCTTTTGGCACTTCTGAATCTAATTCTAGTCCCACTAATTCAATCCTACAATCAGGATTAATTGTCCAAATTGCAGCTAAAGCTGATGCTGTGTTATATCCTAGTCCATAACAAATGTCAAGTAAATGCACTACAGGTCGGTTGGCTTTTGCTCCTAGTTGAAGTGGGTAAACAAACTTAAATTTTGCTTCTTGTTTGGCTCCAAAATGAGAGTGGAATTTTTCACCAAATTCGGGTGAAAAAAAAGTAAAAGAACCATCGGCTGTTAGTTGTGGCGTGAATTTGTGAGTTGTCAATTTTCCTCCTAAATATTCATCTAATGAATAAGCTAAAAAGTTTCCGTTTACCTACATGGTTTCCTTATCTTAGTTCTTGGTTAAAAGCTTTTGTTACGGCTGCATCAGTTTTTATTCTTTTGAGTTTTATTGAGATTTTTCTGACCAGGGAATATTTATGGGAAAAACTAGGGAAAAGTTGGGAAATATTGATATGTTTGACAATTATTTTTTTGTTGCTTTTAATTCCTTTAATTGCTTTTGTTCATCATTTTTTGCATTTGCTTTTTCACATCGTTCGCCAAGCGATGCTTCATACATATAGGTATAATTTATTTTGGTTTCCAGAATTAAGGAGTTGGTGGAAAGCTTTATATAGTTGGTTGGTAATAATGATTAGTAGTCTAACAGCTATTTTAGTTTATACGTTAATTTTACCTTGGTTTGACCTGAGTTACAAAACTGCTATGTTCAACAAAGTCAATTTTTTATCTCTTCAGACATTTCCTGAGAAGTTACTTTTTTTTGTGTTTATTAGTATATGGATTATTGTTGCTGCTAAGTTATATCAATTTGATTTTTTGTATCAAACAGTTTTTAAATTGATTCCTACCACTGTTAGGAGTAAAAAAAAGAAACCTAAATGTCGTAAATCTCCAGCTCCACAAATTCAAAAAATCCAGAGTAAACACCAGAATAAAAAAAATAATAGCCACAAAACTAAACTTCAGACTGATTTGAATAAAGAAGGTAATAAATTAGCAATATATAGCAGTAACTATGGAGTCGAGCAAATCACAAAAACTCATCTTATCCCCCAAAAAAATCAGCAAAAATACAGCTATAAAAATTATATAAGAAAACTGCAAAAATCCTTAAAGCAAAATTATTTAATTTACCTAATTATTCTTTTGATAGGATTAGCAGTGTATGGATTGTTTAGAGGTCAGTTGATTTCAGAAACTCCCATAGTTATTGTTACTGAAATACCCTCATCTATAGAAAAAAGACCTAATTCCAAAGAGTTAGAAATTGAGCAAACAACAAATAAATTGAACGCTTCTCCTGCCCCAATACCAATAACAGAACCTTCACCTATTTCTTCAGGAGCTCTTGTCTTACCACCACCAGATCCATTTAAACTAGCAGTTAACCGGGCAATAAATGCCGCAGAAATGGCTCAGTTAGCCCAATCTCAATTAGAATGGGAGGCAGTAGCCAGTCAGTGGCAAGACGCAATGGAACTAATGAAAATAGTGCCAGTATATCATCCTAAATATACATTAGCTAGAAAAAAAATAAGAGAATACCAAAGCTATTATGAGTATGCTCAAAGAGTTTCAAAAATTAGTGCTCAATAGGAAAAGTTCAAGATTTTATTGTTGATATTTAAGGCAAATAAATATGATAAAATCTAGATGTATAGAGCTTGCTAAACAAGGAAATTATAAAGTAATCGCTACTTTGCTAAATGATGCATTACATCCTGAAAATATTAATGCTAATACCAATTTCATGTGAGGCTGCACAGAATTATCAGATATCTTAATTAATCTGTTCTATCTACAATCAATTCTAGTTCTGTTAAAACTTCTTTAATCCATAAATATTCTGATTGTTTTTTCTTGGCTTGCTCTAATAAAATTGCTGGTAATAATTCCCGAAAAATATCTATCCAATAATGAAATATATTATTTGCTGTTGATTCACTTACTCCAAAAATTATCCTTAGTAATTGAAAGGTAGGCATATGATGCAAATAATATCAGGTCAAAATTATTTCTTCCGAATTATTTAAAGATTTTTTCCTTCCTCCTCCTGGTTTGATTAATCTTTTTTCTTGGCTGGCGAGCGCAAGTCTTTTGTTTTCTTCAATTTTTTGAGTATTTTCTATTAACTTTATTAGTTGTTTGTCTGTAATACCAATAATTCTCTTTGTTTATGAGTGGATGATTAGAAATATATTCTAATACTTGGTTCATTGCCCACAGCGTATATATAATAATTGGCTACTACAATTTTACATTAAATTTTATTTTGGAGATGTCTATTTTGTCAATGGTTGGTTGCACATACTCTTTGAAGTTGAGGAATTACTAGATAAGTAGCCAGGTGTAATTAAATGTGAGTATATCCGAAGCGACTGGAATGGAGTGGAAGGTTTGCGTAAGCGGAGCTCCTTTAGAAGAGGAAACATTTCGTCAGGAAAGCAATCTCAATGGTTGAGGTTGCATAAACATTTTGTTACATAGTGAGTGACGTTTATCTTTTCTCTGGTGGGTTTAATATAGTATCCGGATAATTCGTTATCGTAGAAAATAATGTCAGCATCTTACCCTAAATATACATTATCTAAAAAAAAAGAGGATATTAAAGCTATTATGACTATAGTTAAATAATTGTATGAATTAGTCTTAAATAGGAAAAATTCAAGATTTTATTGTTGATGTTTAAGGTAAATAAATATGATAAAATATAGATTTATAGAGCTTGCTAAACAAGGAAATGCTAAAGCAATTGCTACTTTACTAAATGGTAAATTACATCCTCAAGGTATTAATGCTAAAACTAATGTTGTCAATGGTTGGTTGCACATACTTCTTGAAGCTGAGGAATTACCAGATAGAATTCCCTTGATAAATTTGGTGCACCATGAATTAATAGAATTAGCGCCAGAGTCAATTAAAAGAGTAAAAATTTTGATAAAAAGATACAGTGATGATTATGCAAGGTGGGGTCAGGAATTTGATTTGGAATTAAGTTCCTTATCTGCTTTAAGTAACCCAAATTTTTCAGACGATAAACTAACTAACTTTTCTCCAGAAACAAAAATCAATAAAATTAAAAATAGAGGTTGGAATAATCTGAGAATCAGTGAGATAACTTTGGGAATAGTTGTGGTAATCTTGTTCATAGCTTTACTTGTGTTTATAAGTAAAATTTTGGTGAAGCCATCGTCACAAATACCCAGTAGTGGTACAACCTATCCTCAAGTATTACCAATAGAAGAAATCCTCATTTAGCCTATTAACTATTAATATGACTAACACAAATCTCCTTGTATCTCCCCAGTGGTTAGCAGACCATCTCAATGACTCCAATATCATTATCATCGACTGTCGCTTCTCCTTAGCCGAGCCAGAATTAGGCCATAAACAATATCTAGAAGGCCATATTCCAGGTGCTTTCTATCTTGACCTCAACCGAGACCTTTCTAGCACAGTTGAAAAACATGGGGGACGCCATCCCTTGCCCAAGATTAAAGAAATAGCCCAAAAATTAGCAGCAATGGGCGTGAAACTCGAAGAAACTCTTATTGTGGCCTATGATGACTCCCGGTTTGCCTTTGCCTCCCGTTTCTGGTGGTTGTTGAAATATATGGGTCATAAGAAAGTTTCTCTATTGGATGGTGGTTTCTCTCAGTGGGAGAAAAAATATCCAGTTACAACTGAATTTCCTACTTCAAAGTTAGGTTTTTTTAAACCTGAAGTTCAACCTCAAATGCTGGTAGATATCAAGACAGTTAAGGCAAGAAAAGATTTGCCCGAAGTTATATTAGTTGACTCGCGAGATAGCGATCGCTACTTAGGAAAAGATGAACCTATTGACCCTATCGCTGGTCATATTCCGGGGGCAGTTAATTATCCTTGGAAAGAAGTTACTGATGAAAATAGTCTGACAAAAGTTGACGAACAAATTCAAAGGTGGGAAAAGGTTAAAAATGCGGAGGAAGTTATTGTTTATTGTGGTTCTGGTGTAACGGCTTGCGTTAATTTATGGTCATTAGAAATGGCAGGAATTAACACAGGAAAACTCTATGCAGGTAGTTGGAGTGATTGGTGTTCTTATTTGGTCAATGATTAGATTATGTTATTTGAATAAATAACATAATCTAATATATAGCAGTTCGCTTTGGCATATTTATACTTTGTTTTTTTGTACAGCTTTTCTAGGGGAGCATCCTAGGCTATAAATTTTAATGACACGAGGGCGAAGCCCTATATATGGCATTTCTCTTTGGGTTGTGAAATAAATATCCTAGAAGAAGGAAACAGCATCCCTCTCACTCCCCTAAAAAAGCAGGGCTAATTCATGTTCGTTGCTAAAATATTCACAATCCTATACTTTCTGTTTAGTAATTTTGGCTAGATGTATGATATTTTTTTGGGTAAGATTTTTTTCGATGAAACTAAATGATCCCTGCCCTTTGAAAGGGGTAAGAATTTCATCAAACTTTTTATCGAATTTATGAATTTTTTACAAATGATTTAGGATTATTATAGTTGCTCTAAAAATGGAGTTTTGGTAATTGTGTAATTAATTTTGTGTACCTGCTTATAACCATTTTATTCAATCATTAAAAACCAAATGATGAATAGTAATAAAAAAAATTAATATAGCAATCAGGAATCAGATGTGAGAATTTTACTGTTCCCTAAAAGTCGAGAATATAGTGGTTTTCATATTCATAAAATACAGTTTTTTCTTTCTTCTGTGTTGCCTCAAAGGAGTGCGTATTCCCGAAAAGGAGTCGATTGGATATGGCGCAGGAAACCTGCGCTATCCCACTCTACGGTCCGCTGGGCTAACGACCGCTGCGGGGTCGCATCGTTGTTGCCTGTTGCCTAAAAGCTGAGAATATCTCACAAATCAAATAAGATTGCTATATTGATTTTTTATATTTGTATTAGTTGTAGG
>JBARXI010000609.1:0-2206 GCA_049647275.1 Microcoleaceae cyanobacterium | reverse complement strand
AATTGGCTATCGGCAATAGATTATTATAGTCAGGTTTTATTATTACAATCTGAGTTTGGTGATGAAAGTATAGATTTAAGTAAAAAAGTTACGGATTTTTCTCTGGCAGTAACAAAGAAAGGCGAATTAGTAGAGAATCTGGAAGGATTATATTTTGAGTCAAAAGATTTGGTTTTAAAAACTGACAAAAATCTCAAAAATTATCTGGAGATATTTTGGGCAGAGACGGAAGTAAATAGAGAAATTCAGGAAAATTCAACCGCAGATAAAAAGTGCATCAATATTACACCGAATTATCAAAATCAAAGACCGGAATGTAATGGTTTAAACTGTGCAAAGTGTCTATGGAAAATACACCAATGGTTTGAACCAGAATACTTGGGTCTGGGAATATATATTTGTACAGAAAAGATAAAAAATAGTCAAAAATCTGGATTTGCTCAACTACAGAAAGCTGCCAAAACTCCTACATTTGTCACAACTATACCAGCAGGAAAAGCATGGATAATGCCACGGAAAAGTTATTGGCAATTATGTCATGCCATAGCTATTATTACTCCAGATAATTATCTATTGGCAGATGTATCTAGAGAATATCCATCCCCATTGCCAGGATGTGATAAACATGACCCAAGTAAACATCAAGTATTTTTAGAAGAGCTACCAGTATTAGAAAAAATAGATGGTAAAGTAGCAATATTATCTAGCTTATCCGGGAATGTTTATTTTCATTGGATGGTAGATTTGTTACCAAGGATAGAAATACTGCGACGGGGAGTAAATTTAGCAGAAATAGATTGGTTTGTTGTTAATAATAATCAGCAACCATTTCAACAAGAAACATTAAAAGCTGTAGGGATACCAGAAAAGAAAATTCTGGCAAGCGATCGCCATCCCTACATTCAAGCAAAAAATTTAGTAGTACCTTCTTTTGCGAGTTATCTTGGATGGTTACAACCGTGGGGATTAAAATTTCTCAGACAAGTATTTCTCACAGAAAAAATATTATCTAAGTCAGGGTTTCCAGAAAGAATATATATAAGTAGGGATAATGCTAAGTATCGCCGAGTTTTAAATGAAGTGGAAGTGCAGGATATATTGAAGAAAGTAGGGTTTATAACTGTGACTCCCGAGGCAATGTCTTTGGAAAATCAGATTGCCACTTTTGCCCATGCAAAAATTATTATTGCTCCTCATGGAAGTGGTTTAACAAATATAGTATTCTGTAATTTAGGGGCGAAAGTAATTGAGCTTTTTTCTCCCCACTATCTCAGATACTATTATTGGCAGATTAGTCAATTATTGGGACTTGAGCATTATTATTTGGCTGGTGAAGCATTTAGTTGTTATCCCATTAGACAGTTAATGTATGAAAGTCCCCTAACAGAAGATATTTTGGTGAACTTAGGTTCGCTGAATCAAATGCTCGAAGTAGTGGGTATTTACAATTAAAGTTTAAAGTTTAATCAAGATAACTATTACCAAAAATTTGTCTGGACAGTAGATGAGAAAAAATAAGACAGGTTAATAGTTATGCCAATTTCCAAATACCTAATTTCCTAGTCATTCGTCCGGGGTGGAACGGCAATTTATTGGGTAGAGAAATCAATAAAATGTCTAATTTTTAGGCTTTGAGAGATTTTGTTAACCCGAGAATACAGTAGTTTCCAATTTTCCGGAAACATATATCTATGGTTTTAGGGAGTGGGAAGTGTGGGGAGTTTATTAGCTGTACCATATTAACCTGCAATCTCCTGTATTACTTTAGAGGTAGTAGTGAGTTAAATTTCGCAAAGGGTGAAACTTAATCAAAATTCAGCACATCAGAAATAGGGAATATTTAGTCTATATTTCTGAAGCGAACTAACCCAGAAAAACTACGAACAAACTATAGCCGTTGAAAGTAGGGTTAAGCAGTTATCAAATTCTTTTGTCTGACTCACAGTCATAAGTTTATTATTGACTTTTGACTCTAATGAATAAAATGTCTAATTTTTAGACTTTGATAAATTTGGCTTACCCGAAAATATTACTCGAGAGGTAGTAGTGAGTTAAATTTCGCAAAGGGTGAAACTTAATCAAAATTCAGCACATCAGAAATAGGGAATATTTAGTCTATATTTCTGAAGCTAAAAAGTGCTGCAGAAAATTGTCACAATTTTGCCTGGGGAATTTATTAGGTAGATAAATGAATAAAATGTCTAAA
>JBARXI010000608.1:0-11710 GCA_049647275.1 Microcoleaceae cyanobacterium | reverse complement strand
ATTTCTGTGATGGTAGTTTAAAATTATTCATCAGGCAGCGCCAGACATTAATTTTTGACACAGATATACGAATGTTATTTATTAGAGAGAATTTTCTCATGGCTTATACTCGCAAAAGTTTAAACTTATCTGAGATTATACTTTCTGATTGGGAATATATTTCTGTAATGGTGGTTTAAAATTATTCATCAGGCAGCGCCAGACATTAATTTTTCAAACAGATATACGGATGTTATTTATTGGAGATAATTTTCTCATGGTTGATATTTAGAACAATCTCAACTTATCTGAGATTATACTTTCTGATTGGGAATATATTTCTGTGATGGTAGTTTAAAATTATTCATCAGGCAGCGCCAGACATTAATTTTTGACACAGATATACGAATGTTATTTATTAGAGAGAATTTTCTCATGGCTTATACTCGCAAAAGTTTAAATTTACCGGAGATTCAACTTTCCTATTTGGAATGGCAGCTAGAGGAAAAATCTGACAAAAAACAACCACTTTTGCTATTACATGGTTTAGCAGATTTGGCTTTAGTTTGGTCAAAACTAGGAGATTATTTATCAGCTAAATATCATATTATTGCGCCAGATATGCGCGGTCATGGAGAAAGTGAAAAACCGGAAAGTGGTTATAGTTTCGAGAAAACAATTGCTGACTTAGAAGCATTGATGAAACATTTAAACTGGTCATCTGCTCATATTTTAGGTCATTCTTGGACGGCGAAATTAGCTTGTATTTGGGCAATCAAAAATCCAGAAAGATTTAAAAGTATGATTTTGGTAGACCCGATTTTTATTGGCAAAATGCCAGGGTTGATTAAACTTACATTTCCAATACTTTATCGCACCTTAGAAACTTTGAAAGGTATGGGGCCTTTTGATAGTTATGAACAGGCAGAAACTCAGGCAAAACAGTTAGGAAAATATGCAGGTTGGAGTCAACTACAACAAATGGTATTTACTGAGGGAATTGAGGAAAAAGTTGATGGTAAGTGGGGGAGTAAATTTGTAATTCCAGCGCGGGATGAAATATTTGAGGAAGTAATGCAGGTTGCTGGTTTGACGGAATATATTGATGTACCGACTTTGTTTATTCAACCGGAAAAAGGTGTGAATAGAAGTGAGTTACAAATTAAGCCTTATCGGAAGTATTTAAGGAATTTGAAAATGGAAAAAATCCCAGGAAATCATTGGGCATTTTTGGTGGAACCGGAAAAGTTTAATCAGACGGTGGGAGGTTTTTTGGAAAGTGTTTTAGACATTAATTAAAAAGTCGGGGGTGGGTTTAGTTCAATAATTGATAATTGATAATTACCTCTCCCTTAAAGGAAGAGGATTGATACCAAGGATAAAATTGTTGACTGTTTATTCTTAAAAGAAGAGGCTTTAAACCCGATTAATTAATTGTCAATTGTCAATTATCCATTGGTAAAATATTTTGATGCTTACCTTGAACTTCATAATAAAACTCGCCCCTACCGATAATCTAATCACAAAACCTGCCCCTATAGATTAAATTATACCAAATCTTAAAATGTTTATATATATCTTTGCAGAGGTGGAGTGTGGGAAGTGTGGGGAGTGGGGAAATAGAATAGCAACTAAATATATCATTATTATTCAGAAATAGTATTAGTTTTGTCAGTAAATAATGGAGGTTGTAGAGAAGCGATCGCTTCTCTACAAATGGATAAATTTTGAACCACAACGTTGTTGTTATAACAGTAATTAAACTATAGAGGTTTTATACAAAAGTCAATGGCATTCTGTCAGTGGGAAAAATCCAGCTCGCGACGGTATTTTAATTATTGCATTGTGAAAAGCTGGCGATGAAAGAAACTATTTAGGGTTTGCTGAAAAAGTCTTTTAGTAGGGGGTAGGAGACAGGAGAAATGGGAATAATGAGGAGGTAGGAGTAATAATTTTCCCTTAATTTTTCTGCCCAACTCTTGACTAAAATACGCTCAAATTTGAGCGTTTTAGACTGAAGCACGCGCACTTTTTTCGACAAAAAAAAGGCTAAAGTATTTAGATCAGGACTTACGCAAAATATTTATAAATAGTGTTACTGGTAGGGGTAATTTCCTCCGGAATGCTCCGCAAATATGAATTACCCCTACCAGTAGTTTCTGTGCGTAAGTCCTGTATATGTCAATGCTTTTAGATTAGATCGGTAAGCCCTATTTATATTCTATTGAAAGAATACTTTCTCCCGAACCTGATTCTGGTTATAATAGCGACCAAAAATATTAGTTGGTGTTGGTATGCGAGATGCTGTTCGAGAGAAGAATAAAGTTTAGCGCTTTTGGTTGTGGAACTTCTGTTATCAGAATATTTAGGTTGTTTGGAAACTGCTCAATTTTTCCCTCTAAACATTTCATTGATTTTATCCAATAGCTGATTAGCATCTCGAAATAACTTATTTTCCAAATCATTAACTTACACAAAAATCTGTTCATTTATGCCTTTAGTTTCCCCTAAAGCCTCCATTAATACTAAGGAAATTTGGTTAATTCTGTTTTCGATATAAGCATCAGTTTCGCCAAGAGTTTCTCTAACATCTCTCAGGGAATCTTCCCGCAATTTATTGAATTGAGATTTTCCAAATTTTCCTTAACTTTGCCATCTGTTTGATTTAACAGAGACTGGATATCATTTTTAACTCGCTCTTCTAGCTGCTATGTCTCATTAAATATCTACCTGATTCTTTCTTGAGCAATATAATCGAATCGATCGGCTAAAGGAAAAATTTTTTCATCAAATAACTAATCTATTTCGCGCCTAGCAGATTTAATCACATCTTTGGAAGCACTTTCAAATTTTTTTGACCAAACCCCTAAAAATCCAGCCTAACATATTTATCTATCTCCGGGGTGTTGCAGTAATCAAATATATTGATAAATAACCTTACCATGATTTCACTCGTCTAAGTTATAAAAGTCGCTAATATTTATCAAAATAAACAAAATATGATAAACTCAAGACGATAATAAAATCTATTTCAAATAACTTTAAATCAGTCCACTTATCCAGTAATTTACCCGCCATATTGACAATGACTGAGGAACATGACATCAATCAACCAACAACTAATTTTCAACAGTCTAATCAACCGACTGATGAAGAAAAAGCTAAGTCAAAAAAAGACTCTTGGAAAAATAGCATCAGTGGGGTTTGGAATGATACAACCTCACGTTTAATGAAACTTTTACCCGTCGATAAAGCAGCAAATACAGTGATGCAATGGTTTAGTGTCGATGAGACTCAAGTTGCAGAAATATTAGCAAAAGTACGCGCAGAGCTGCCCACCACCGAAGCGCTATTAATCGGCAAACCCCAAGCTGGCAAAAGTTCTATCGTACGAGGGTTGACAGGAGTTTCGGCAGAAATAGTCGGTCAAGGTTTTCGCCCCCACACCCAACACACCCAACGTTATGCTTATCCTTCAGAGGATTTACCATTATTGATTTTTACCGATACCGTGGGATTGGGAGATGTGAAGCAGGAAACGCCAGTTATTATTGACGAGCTTTTAGGAGAGTTGCAGCAGGAAAACAACCGCGCCAGAATTTTGATTTTGACCGTAAAAATTAATGACTTTGCTACCGATACGTTACGACAGATAGCACAAAAATTACGAGACCAATATCCAAATATTCCTTGTTTGTTGGCGGTGACTTGTCTGCATGAAGTTTATCCCAATCCCACTGATGACCATCCTGACTACCCACCAGAATATGAGGAAGTAAACCGCACTGTTGCTGCTATTGAGGAAGATTTTGCCAAGTTGTGTAATAGCTCTGTGCTCATCGACTTTACCCTAGAAGAAGATGACTACAATCCGGTATTTTATGGTTTAGAAGCCTTTCGAGATAGTTTGGCAGATTTGCTCCCAGAAGCAGAAGCACGCACAATTCATCAATTATTAGACGAAGAAGCAGGCGAACAATTGGGAAATATTTACCGGGATGTCGGGCGACGCTACATTTTATCATTTACTATTATGGCAGCCACCGCTGCAGCAGTACCCCTACCTTTTGCCACCATGCCAGTGTTAACCGCATTGCAAGTATCAATGGTGGGTTTATTGGGAAATTTGTATGGGCAAACGTTATCGCCATCTCAAGCAGGTGGAGTTGTCAGTGCTATCGGTGGCGGTTTTGTTGCTCAAGCAGTGGGGCGAGAGTTGGTGAAATTTATACCAGGGTTCGGTAGCGCGATCGCAGCTTCTTGGGCTGCTGCTTATACTTGGGCGTTAGGTGAAAGTGCTTGTGTTTATTTCGGTGATTTAATGGGCGGGAAAAAGCCAGACCCAGAAAAAATTCAGGGAGTTATGCAGGAGGCGTTTGAGTCTGCGAAGGAAAGGTTTAAGGGAATTAACTGACATTTTAATTAATATCAAAATTTTTCTCTTAGTTCCGGTTTTTGTTTATAGATAAAAAAAAATTGATTTATGGAATCAAATAGCGTACTATAGATATTATAGACAAAGAAAAAGTATAGCAAGAGTTAGATTTTGCTATTGACTTAAGAGATTATATTAGATATTTATATTGATAGCCATCTTAAGGTTTTTACTATAGATATTTTATGTTTCTAAAAAACCAACTAAAGTAATTAATTAAAATAGGAAAAAATAATGCAAAAGCATATAATATTAACTAATGGTCGGAGTGGTAGTAACTATCTTTCTAATCTCCTAAATACTCATCCCCAGATTGTTAACTATGGGGAAGTATTAGGAAAATGGACTTTGCCCTATAAGTTACATACTCGTCTAGGACTAGGGGGTAGATCGGCAACAGATTACTTAGATTATATATTAACAAGTCCTTCTTTTTTTTACATGGGACAGTTATATTCTATTTTGTCTCACTTTAAAAAAGGAAAGAAGATTAATTTTAAGCTTTGGTCTCAGGTGAAAACCATAGGTATAAAAGATTTTTCTATCAATTTTGTTAAAAGAAATATAAAAGATTATTTACGAGACCACCAAGATATTTTAGTCATTAACTTGTACCGAGAAAATCAATTAAAAAGAATAGTTTAATTAACAATGATGGAAGCTACTGGTATCATAGCAATAGATAAAAAAGCTAAAAAAGAGAGTTTAATTAATAAAACAGAAGAGAAAAAAAATCAAAAGATTTACTTAAAGCCGGAAGAAGTTATTCAAAAATTAGAAGTTTATGAAGCCGAAATAGAGGAGCAAATGTCTTTGATAGCTGAACTATCTCCAGAAAAAGTTTTCAATATTCGCTATGAAGATTTATTTGATTCGAGTGATGAATCTCAGGCTTACTATGCACGGGAAATTTTTCAGTTTTTAGAGGTAGAACCTATTTCAACCAAAGGCAGTCATAAAAAGATATTGTCTAACAATTTATCCGATTTAATTGATAATTACGATGAACTGTACAGTGTTATAAAAAATACTAGATTTGTTAAATATTTTGAGAACTAAACTCTATTCAAAATGTTAGGAAATATTTCTGATACTTCTTCTTTTTTCTTTTCAGTTTTATCCTCTCCACTTTTTAGGGGATAAATTAATAAAATCAAAGTTTTTTTTTGCAGCGCGATCGCAGCTTCTTTGACTACTGCTTATACCTGGAGTTTAGGTGAAGGTGCTTGTGTTTATTTCGGTGACTTAATGGGTGGTAAAAAACCAGACCTCCAAAAAAATTAGGCGGTGATGCCGGAGGCTTTTGAATCGGCGAAGGAAAGATTTAAGGGCATGACAAATTAATAATAGCTCAAATAATTATTTAGTCTATTTGCTTGATTAAGCACCATAAATTTTCCCTGAAAAATAGAAATAAATGGGTGATTTTTCCAAAAGTAATTAAATTGATACTAACTTCGGGGTAGCCTCAAAAATGAATATTCATATTTGACAAATCTGCTATTCCTCAATAAATACTGTATAAATCCACCAATCATGCCTTAGATATATCTGAAAATATTTCAAATTTGAGCAATATTATAACATCAATGATTTTTCATTAATTTCAGGTAATAATTATGTTCAATAGACATCTCCGAAAAAGAATAGATTTTTTGCAGAAGTAGAGAACAGGGAACAGGGAACAGGGAACAGGGAACAGGGAACAGGGAACAGGGAACAGGGAACAGGGAACAGGGAAGAAAATTTATGAAAAAAACACAAAAAATGATCTATCTATATGTGTAATTTCCACCAGATGTCTAATAATTTATTTGAAACATTTGAAACAATGAATAAGGCTGCTAGCCTTAATCCTCAACTCCTAAATATTGCCTCCAAACTATATTTACAAGCACCAGGAAAAACATCATTATTAAATAATTTACTTGATACTGTGGAAACAGTTGGTAAAACTTTCACAGTTAATCCTAAAATCCTAGAAACTGCTTATGAATTATATTTACAGCCAAATCAAAGCAGTCATCCTCTAATTGAGATTAAACAAGTATCCCCTCGGACAGGAGCTAGTTTATTAGAGTGTCGCGATACTATAGTAAAAGCTAATAAAGCAGGTGAATTTCCCGATTGTTCTTTAGAAAGTTAATTGGTTGACGAAGGCTGTTTATTACTCAAATGAGCATCATATAGAAGTATTAGTTGCTAAAGTATAAAACAGTTGTAATAACCCCGAATCGTAAGTCTTAACTTCCTTAAACTTCAGTTTCGTCTCAAGATGTTTATCCTTAACAATCAAAGGAATACCATCCCCCAAAATAATTGGATGAATCGCCAAAATTAACTCATCAAGAAAACCATGCTTGATAAAATATCCAATTATCTCTGTACCCCCAACTAACCAAATATCACCCCCACTAGATTGACGTAGATTATTAACAAACTCCTCCAAATTTTCTCCAATAAATTCGACATTTTCATCTCTTTCACCGTGGCGAGTTTGGAAAAACACAAAACCCTGTTTTCCAATGTATGGATATTCTCCAAATTCCAGCACTTGCTCATAAGTTTTCCGACCCATTAATACAGTGTCCACTTCAGCAAAAAAATCTTGATAACCGTAATCTTGGTCAGTAAATAACCAATCTACTTCTCCTGATATTCTGGCAATATACCCATCCAGACTAGCAGCAATAAATAACCGTATTTTGTTCATTATCTTTAATAATATTTAGTCAAAAACTAAGGCGACTAGCAACTTTCCAGAATGTCATGGGAAAGCTTGATTATATAGTAGCCATGTCTGACTGTATAATCAATTTAACAAGAATATAGCTGCCAATAAAAATAAGTAAAAAAAACACTCCCTTAACTGTTTTCCCTCACTGGGTGAGAAGTATAAATTCGACCGTACTACTAAAAAATAAATCAAACAGCTTCTCGCAAAGCATTAATATCGGAACCACAAATGCCAGGCAAATTCCTAGTGATTTTATCAATTTCCCAATCCCACCACTTAATTTCCAGCAATTCTTTAATAATAACTTCCTCAAATCTTTTCCGAATTTCCTTAGCAGGATTTCCCCCCACAATACTGTAAGGTTCAATATTTTTAGTCACCACAGAATTTGTGGCAATAATCGCTCCATCTCCCACTTCAATACCAGGCATAAAAGTCGCCCCATAACCAATCCAAACATCATTACCAATTACAGTATTTCCTTTGTCTGGCCAAGAGTCAGGCATTGCTTTTTCCCACCCCTCTCCAAACACAGGAAAAGGATAATTTGTAAACCAATCAGTACGATGATTTCCGCCATTCATAATGAATTTTACATCTGAGGCAATAGAGCAAAATTTACCAATAATTAATTTATCTCCAATAAAATCAAAATGATAGAGAATATTATGCTCAAAATTCTCTGGATTCTCAAAATCATCATAGTAAGTATAGTCTCCCACAATGATGTTGGGATTTTTAATAATATTCTTCAAATAGACTAATCTAGTTTGATTAGACATCGGATATTTGAGATTAGGGTCAGGACCATTACTCATATTTTTGATAGTTATATCGTTTATTTAAAGTTTTACTTTAAACAATTAAATTAAACATTTTATATTTTCTGCAACTCAATTAAATTTAATCAAAAACCAAATTTAATTTAAAATCTAATTCAATCAACAAAATTAAACTCAAATTGATAAGCTTTTCTAATGGCCAAAAAATCCTGGCCATTGATTTTTTTCAATAAGTTATTCTTATCAATCCAGTAGTCTTTAGAATGTTGCCTGTAGCGCTGAGTTGGCCACCTAGTCGCGATCGTCTAAACTTCACCTTCCTCAAACGACAGTCTAAAGGCATTTCCTCATAGATACAAGGTAAGCGCTCAAACCATCTCCCTTCCATGTTTTGCCAAACTTTACCCTGATTAATTCGAGTGTCAAGATCATATTTCCTACCCAGGTCTGCGATGTCAAGTGCCCTTCCCTCATCCCTATGTAAGCGACGGTTAATCTGCACTCTTTTTATGCCTATATAATCGCGAAAACCTCGAATAGGACTTTCAGAAAGCCTATAGTTATTTGACAAGTGCCGATTGACCGTGCGGGGACATACTCCCCGACGGTCGGCGACGCTTGCTTGAGAAGCTCCGTAAGCTATGAAACCCTCAGAAACACCGAGCTGTATACCCGATTGCCAAAGTACCCGCGCCAGGTTTGTCGCAGGGTTGGTAAAAAATTCCCAGGGTTTTAAAGGCTTAGGAGCGTATTTTTTAGCTTTCTTCAAATCTTCGGTGCGAAGTCTAGTAGCAGTCCGGGCGATCGCTTCGCAATGAGCAGCAAATCTAGATTGAGTCTGAAGCTCTGTAATTTCTGCATCGGTGGCCAACATTGTTAGTCGATGGTTGGCTATATCATATATGTCTTCGATTTCTAATACTGGACCAAAACTTTTTAATCCTACCTGTGCTGCTAATCGGTGAGATGACGTGTAATAGATGGTTACAGTATCTTCCTTAGATTTATAGTCACGCCACATCTTATGTTGTTTTCCCCAGCACAACCACTTTCTTATAGTGGATGCAGCAATAGACAACTCTCCTGCTGCATCATTAATATCAAAAATAGCTCTGCCACTCCCCTTTTTGTCTAACCATCGGCAGTAAAACCACAAGGCTAATTGATTGCCGTAGGATCGAAAAAGCCTTATAGGTAGAATCGTGCCTGCTGGAGAATGAGGAGTATTAAACATATAGTCAATTCGTACAATTTCTCTTCAAATCCCGAAACAACCGCCGGAGCATAAAAGCGATCGTCTTTGAGCGTACTAAGTCAGTAAACCTCCCCGTGGAATCTTGGTCTGGCTGCTGCTGAGATAGTTGCTGTTTGTAGTGTTCAAATTTCTGTTGAACTTCCAATCCAACTTCTGAAGTTAATCGTTTCTTGCCTATTGCTCCAACGCACCAAAGGTACAACTCAGTCTTAGCTAAGGATGAACCAACAGAATGAAAACCTGTGACATCTCCACTTGAATTTTCCTGTTGCCCGAATCCTAAGCGACGCTTAAACGCTCCCACCGAATCAAACCGACCAAATGGATAACACTTAATCAAAAGTATCGTCCTAGCCATCAAGCCAAACCCGTAAAGGTCAAAAGTTTGATTGAAGTTGAGAAAAGCTGGTGAGTTGTATACCAACCCTGACAAACGTTGAGTCATCTTGTAATCCCATAAGTGATTATCACAAATCTGATTAGCGAGATATCTTGTAAACTCAGAAATCGTGATATACTTAGGTGCAATTGATTCAGCATAAAGGCGATCGTATTTTAGACGACCTCGACTTGTGTACCTGGGACGTTGCGCTAGCCAAGCAAACAATGGTGATAAACCATCTGCTCCCGGTACAGATCGGATAAATGCAGCTTCGGGAAATTCTTTAGCTAGTTTATGTCTGCATTTGTTAACAGCTCCTACATTGTGAGTAGCCAAGGATTTTAAGTCCAAATACAGTTCATTAACTTGAGAAACCACCCCTGACTCAAACCGTAGGAAAGCTGTCTCTTTTCCCCAATTCTCGATCGCATATAAAGCTAAAGTTAGGGCATCCGCCTGGTCATTCTTATCCGGTAGCCGTTTGGATTTCCGAAGATACTTTACTTCTGGATGACCTATCCAACGAATAGGTACGTTACACGCTCGTGCTATCTTTTCCCAAAGAAAGCTGTAATTTATTCCGGTAGGTTCCATACATAGGCAATCTGCACCCTGGATGAAATCAATAAAATCTACCTCTCCATCTCGGTTAAGATGAAAAGTTAAATTGTCATCTCGTTTTTTCCTCCTGTTTGTTTTAAAATACTGGCGTAAATCGCCGGGAATCTCAGAAAGTTCCCAACAAACAATAGACGACTTACAAACGTCACCACCAATTATTCTCATGTTTTGTGTTAGGCTATAAAAAAGGAAAAACCCGTCTACTCACAAATCGCCTGAAGAAGTTGGTAAACCAACCTCCAATTTACTTTCAAAGTTTTCGGGTTAATATTCAATAGACTTGCTAATAAAGCTTTAAAAGCGCAAGCGCTCATTTTGCTACCAAAGTAAATACCTATTGAAATATACGGGCAAACCCGCGACTGCTAGTAATGTCACTACTAGCAGTTTCTGCATTCTGATAAATGCTTCATCAGGCGGGAACATTCAATATGCGGGAATAAGATTATGTCGATCTATGGAATTTTTCTATGTTTTAACCCTCCCCAATAGTTTCCAGGTATGTTTGCGAGTGCGTTTCCTAGCAAGATTGCTAGAAAAATAGTTCTGCTAAACGTTTTCCTGCTTCATCCTGCGTTGAGAACATTAGCAGTAAAGGTGTTTGCATATCAAGATTGATGTCTGGCACTAAGCAAGAATGGAGTAGGTGGTTATTACCCTTTAAATCTATTTGTAGGATTATGTGAAATTCATTATTTTTCTTCAGTTTTGAAATACACTGTATAGAATGTAAATTCAACATAAACCTTTCTGAATTCTCCTCAGTGCCTATTTGAAAGACAAGGAAAGGTGTTAGTCCTACAGGTAGCAAAAAGATAAATGAGATATTATCAGGGGAAACGATTATGTCATTGTTCATTAGTGTATTACCTCCTAATATGGGATAACTTTATCGTCATCTGAATCATCCGCTGGCTCTGTTGCCGAGGATATAGCTGGTCTGGGTTCGCCTTTTTTTGCCATAATAGCGGTGGCGCTTTTCCAAAATTCCGAAGCTATTCCATAGAAATCACAAACTTGCTCTAGCTCGTTTAACTTCTCAGCTAAACCAGCCAACGCATACAGTTGAGTCCTTCTTGCTGTTATCTTGTTCCCAAGTTTTGCGATATCGGCCTCAAGGTCATTTAACTCTACTATCAAGTCTTTCCTGAGGTCTCTCAGATGTGGGTGTCTCAATGTCTTCAAGGCATCCTTTGTCTTTTTAGGATTCCCACCACCAGCAAGTTTTGCTACCTGAAGTTTTAATTCGTCGGTCACTTCTTCGATATCATCATCAGGAAAGATTGTGGCAACGAGTTCTATTATGATATTGGAAGAGGGAAATTCACCGGGAAAAGTACCTCCTACAGATACAGTCTTAATCTCCATTATTTAATTCTCCAACGAGTTAGTTTTTGATATCCAATCTGCGGTTATCGCATTAGACATCTCCAAAAATTCTCAAGCACTTACTGTAACTATCTTTCAAGGAGCGATCGCTACTTATGAAGATAGTTAAGTTGTACAGTTTTATAGGTAT
>JBARXI010000607.1:0-9238 GCA_049647275.1 Microcoleaceae cyanobacterium | reverse complement strand
ATAGACAATTTTTGATAACTCAACAGTATACATAGAGCTGCTGTCTCTCAGTTGAGGAAATTTACTTTGCCAACTTATTATTTCTCAAAGTTTTTTAATTTCGGTATTTAAGTCTAAACATGAATCTCATCTAAATCACCATTTTGCTTCCTTTGATCTAAGGATATATTTTTATGATAAAAATAGGCAATTAATTTTGTGTACCTGCTTAACAGTCTGAAAATGGATATAACAGTGTAGATGATTGGTGGATTAATTGGTACAAAAAATGTTCTGGTAGATATTTATGCTCAGGTATATTTTCTGTTCCCAGTTAAGTGTTCCCTTCCTCTGCTAAATGTCAAATTAATTTTGTACAGGTAGTTAATCTTTTTTGGCATTATGGCGATCGCTACTAAAAAAGCAATTCAAACAGTAGGAAAAAATACCCCATCCCAACACAAAAAGGTGGTGGTGCATAGTAATGGTACAGTACGGGGAGGAGTGTGGGGAGTCTGGGAGTAGGGTAGTAGGGGAGAAATTAAAAAATATATATCCTCACCATTACGGCTGCAGGACGACCAACTTTTGATTCTATTCTTAATTATCTTACCATTACGGCTGCAGGACTACCCACAAAAAAATTAACTCCTAACCTCAGAAACAGACTTCACCAAAATAGGCAAATAAATCTCTGGATAACTCTGATGAATCTTCAACATAATTTGAATTGCCTTTGCCTTATCCCCAATAGCAATAGTCACAGATTGTCTGGTCAAAATATTCGCCACAACTCGCGCTGCCTCCTCACTTTTTTCTGCTTCCTTATCCAAAAAATCAAACACTCGTTTCTTAGTCACCCGCCCTCGATTTACCTGACACAAAACACTAATAAAATAAGGCTGTAAATCTCGCAATCTTTCCACATGATCTGCTGCATAATCCTCCAAAAAATTCGTCGCAAACATCTGCATATCTGCTGAAGGATGTTCGCTAAACTTCAACAAATAATCCTGAGCGTAACTCTCCCCAAAATAACGACTAACCAACTCACGCCCAAACCGTCGCACATCATCCCGCACACTATCACAAAGACTTACCATTATTTCAGGCAACCAATTACTTTCATCAAAAGATTCTTGAAAAACTTTCCAGGCAAACTCCCGTGAATCTTCCCACTTAGATTCTAATAATTTTACAGCAGCCAACATCTCCTGAGAATCACTCTGAAAACGTGGGATATTTTCAGAAAAAATTTGCCATCCTGCCTGTCTTACTACCACTACTTCACAACTTGCTAATTTGACAATTTCCATTGTTTCAAAATCTGCTGCCCACTCCTGATAATTATCCTTTAATATTAAACCTCCTAATTCTTGGGCAACAGCAGATTTAGCCTTGACTAACTGCTTGACTTTTTCCAAGTTAATATTTTCTATCCATCCAGGAATATCATGCCACAACAAATCCCCTAAATAATCGTGAAATCCTGACTGTATTTCTGGCATTAATAAAATATCGATAAATTCAGATGCTAATTGACTGGCAAATTCTGAATATTTCCTTGCCAAATTCTGAATAGTAGGTTCGATTAAATTCCGGATATCTTCGGAAGAATGAACAGCCATTGCCATGATTAAATCTCGCTGAGAAGTTATCAAAACTTCCTCTGGCAACTGCCCAAATATTTTGATGCCAATTGCCCGAATATTTTCATCGGGAGACTCAATCAGTAACTCTATTAAATTAGTCGGTAATTCTACAGCAGCAGTTTCATGGTTTACCAGAATATTTGCTCCTAACTCCTGATTTTCTACTAACGGATGTTGTAGTAAATCTAAAATAACTCCCATACCTAATTTTTGCAGTTGATAACCAAAACAAGTGAGCAATGTATCGGCAATTTCTGCTGCTACTTGTTCGATTCTTGGAGTTTCTTCTTTAAAGGTTAATAGCTCGGCAATAACTTTTCCAATTAATACTTTAGCGGTACTATCATTGATACTATATACACTTAGTAAATTTTTGGCAAAATAGCGAGTTTCTTCTTGCTTACTTGTGACTAAACCTGCCAGAAAGTTTGTGTGAATAAATTTATGTGGTTGTGCATCTATCCAGCGATAAGCTGTTTGACGTGCTTTATTTAAAACACTATTTGCTGATGCTAAAACTAACTCTAGATCTGGATGAGTTTTATCATAGCTTTCTTTTGCTAATTCAAATCCAAATTGAGCTGTAATTTCGTAGGGTTTTTTAATAAAAGTCACGAGAGTCTTAAGATTCAGTTTTAGACAAAATCTGGGGGAAATTTCTAACACTCTTACAGCAAAGACATGCACTGCATGACAATTACTTTCTAATAAAAAATTTACCAATATTTCTAGATGTTGTTCCCATAATTCTGGAAAAGCTTCACCCCGTTGTTTTATTTCTTTATTAGTTCGTTCGATGTACCCTCCAAATCTCCATTCTAAATGGCTAGAGTTTAAGTAATAACGAGAGTGATTTTCATAGAGAATATGACATAATACTAAAAATTTAGTAAACCTATCTTCTTGCCGAGAATAAGATATTGCATCAGCATCAGAATATTGCTTCAAAATACCTACGGCTAAATTAATATATTCAACATCTTTTGATTCGCCAAGTTTCTCCAAAGTTCGCCAAACTCGCTTGCGTAAATAATTACGAGTTGTTTCGGTATAAACTGTTTTACCTGTGGCAGTTTCTATGTCAAATCGATGAGTAATAATCCCAAATACTTCTGCATCTCGGCGGTATTCAGCCATCTTAAAAATATGGCGAATTGGCTTAAAAAAGTTTTCTTCGAATGGAGCGGTGCGAAGAAAATTTAAAAGTGTAGGTCGCACATATTCGTTATCTATTTGATATAGCCTTTCTATGTCTGGGAAACTGTTACCTTGGGCGAGGCGAGTGCTAAATTTTTGCTCAAATTTTTCTGCCGACCCATGACTGGCTAAATTTCTTAATTCTGGTGATAAAAATTCTATCATTTCTGTCTGTAATTCGGCGCGGGTTTGCGAGTCTGATAATTTTAAAATTGCCTCAAAAGCAATCCGACTAACAAACTCTGAAGTTGAAGGATTTTCATATAGTCTAATTAAAGCCGGCAGAGCATCTTTACCACCACACCAACCCAACGACCAAGCAATACAATAATCTGTTAAATCTGTACCCGTGCCAAGAAAATTAATTAACATCGGAGTGGCTTCAGCTATTTTTAATTCTCCAACCCGCCAAATAATTCTTTCTAAAGGGCGACTAGTTTTTTCTCTGGCTAAATGTTTGAGAATTGCTTGTTTGCGGAGGTGAGTCTGATTGGTAGTTGCGGGTTTTTTGGAGATAGAATTTAGGGAAACTCCGCTAATGTTGCGATAACCACCTCTGAGTTTTTGTTGTACTAATTCATTGAATAGTTTTTCAGCTTCTGCCAAGGAAAGGTAGCCATTACTTTTACTACCTTCCCTTAATTGTGAGCCGCGACGACCGTAGCGAAAAATGACAACATTTTTACCTGGGATAACTTCATGTAAATCAATTTCATAGATTTTATCCGAGCGATCGTCTTGATAATGGAGGGTAATTTTTTTGATTACTTTCATCGTATTTTTTGAGTGTTATTGGTAAAGATGGATAGATTTAATTAACCAAAGGATTAGACTTTTTTGCAACAGAACTATTATTGGTTATTTAACTTATCTACTAATGCTTGCCATCCCTTAGCGGATATACCATAAAACTCTTTAGCTTCCTCAAAGCTTGAGAATCTTGACTTCAAGTCGTTCACAGTATATCTATCTGAGATATTAGAATTGTTTCTGAGTTGGCTTTCAACATGATTTTGCTGAAAATCATTTGTCTGACTTAGACCTTTATGTATTTTTTATGCTAAATCCATCCAGTTGTTACCATCTATATCAAAATTCAGGCAGGCATTCTCAAGGATGAGATACTCTTCGGTTAATTTCTTCGCCAACTCATTAATGAGATACATTTCAGAAGTATCAGATTCTTGATCGTCTGCAACTGCTTGATCTTCAGATTCATCATTTAATTTTGAAAGCAAATCAATTGAATCTTGCTCTTCTATAGCCTTATTCATTTTTAGCTCTCTAATAGAAGACTGGGCATTCTCAAATTTTTCTATTCTTTTAGTTAAATACTTAATGATGTAAAATGCAATGATTCCCCATATTGCAGAAACTAAAATTACAAATAATATTGAGAGAAATAAATTGATAGCAGCATCTGCAACAAAAGCAATAGCAAATATTGGAGTAACTACTACAGAGATATACCAGCCTATTCTTGCTTTTTTGAGCGACTTGTGTTCTTTTAGCTGCTTTTGCTCTTCTATATAAGTGGCTTCATAGCTTTTTATGTCTGACATTCTTGTGTAGTCTAGACATTTCCTCAAGCACTGCTTGGCTAAATCCATATTGGAGTCTATTACGGCAAGCATTGAATCAATATCATTCAATACTCGATCATTTATGTCACTGATAGAAGCTCTTGTCCTAGATGCACCTTTATACTTAATTTTTCTAGCAGAAATCTTTTGCTCTCTAACCCATATCCTAAGGTTAGATTTCTCCGTACCAATATTATTTTGGGTTTCCTGGTAAATCTGGATAGCCCTTAAACAAATTATTCCGACCTTCTTAGCATTTTCAGTCGATATCCCGGCATCGTCTATTCTACAGAACTCTTGATTTCTACGAGAAAATTCAGGGGGGTTGAGATATTTGTATGTATACTTCATAACATATTATGAAAATTACTACTATGCTATTATCGGGGAACTGCTTGTGTATCAATATTAATTAATTTTGAGCAACAAAACCCCATTTTTATTAAAATTATACATAAAATCAATCAATAATGGCGTTGTTAAACAGGAAATAAAAATATAGGTGTACCTCATTAATCTAAGAAGCACTATAATTTTTTTTGGCGTTGGTGATTTTGGCTATGATTTTTATTGAAAAGCGATTGCCTAACTCTTAATTTAAAAGCATTTTATATTTGACAAATTTAGATTTCATAGCTTGATTCACCAACGCCTTTTTTTTATACCTTATTTATCATTCAATTTTCCTCCCTATTCTCTATTTATAAGTAGCCTTATTAGCAATTAAAAGCTATACAATGTTTAACTGTCAGCTATAATGAATTAACAGCCTGAAATTAAAGAGCGTTTATTCTCTAGTCAGTCCGACTCTCTAATTATAGGATATCAGACAATTTCCAAATTAATCTGGAGGTAATTATGTCAGAAACATTGACCAATAAATAAGGTCTCAAGCTTCCCCTTTCTAGGAGATAAAAAAGAAAATTCCCCATTTAAAGCCTCCAACTTCAGCAGCAGGTACTGTTTTGCTGGCGCACAACGCATCCTATCGGAATGCTACCGCAAACGTTAACGCTTTCCTACGGAATGCTCACGCAAACCGCGACATGTTTGCGTAGCATTCCGCAGGAAAAAACGCAGTTCCAACCCAGGAGGCGTGCCTGAAGGGCGCAGTTCCTCTGCAAGAGGCGTGCCTGATAACTGAAATGATACTTCTACCCCATGAATATCCAGACACCAGTAAAATGATTCTGGAGGATGATACTCCCTTGGATAGTTTTATTAATGAAAAACAACAACGTCTACTCACAACTGTATTTTCTAGTAGTGCGGAAACAGGAATAAATGTTCCTTTTATAGTTGGTGCTAATGTGGGTTTATTCTCTCACGTCCGAGATTCAGGAATTGTGCCTGATGTGTTTTTAAGTTTGAATATTATTGGCAGTGAAGAATGGTGGGAAAGAAATGTTCGCTCTTATTTATTCTGGGAATTTGGCAAACCCCCAGATGTAGTAATTGAAATTGTTTCTCCTACTCCAGGCAATGAATTAGGAAGTAAATTAACAGACTATTCCTAGTTACGAATTCCTTATTATGTTGTCTACGACCCGTTGCAAAAACTAGGTGAAACTTTACTCCGAATATTTCAGCTTCAGGGTATTTCTTATATTCCCAAAAATGATACTTGGTTTGCCGATGTGAATTTGGGATTAACTCTGTGGAATGGTGTATTTGAAAATATTAATGGTACTTGGTTGCGGTGGTGTGATGCTGATGGAAATGTAATTAAAACAGGGGATGAATTAGCAGTAGAAAAAAATGCTGAAATATCTCAATCCCAAAAAGATGCTCAAATTAAAAAGGCACTATTATTGGCAATTGAAATGGGATTAAAACTCAAATTTGGTGATGAAGGTATGGCGATGTTATCTGAAATTTCAACAATAAATGATGTGAAATTATTAGAGGCTATTGTTTCTCAAATTCCCAATCCTTCCTCCACAGATGAATTGCGAAAACTATACACTGAATAATATCAAATCTACAAATTAGTCAGGGGTGGATTTGGGAAAACATCTTTGAAATCACAATATGTACAACCATCACACCCACCTCCTGGCAATAACCTACTTTATACCTTTATTCTTCTAACCAAACAGAAACCGACCCACCATTACAACGAAACTCAGCCCCACCCCACTCATTAGTATAAATAGCTTCCTTAATTTGTTCGGTAAGGTCATAAAACTTAGTATTCGATTTACCAACTTCCATCCATTTGTTACCTGAAACACTATCGCTCATAATTACAGCCATTGCCTTTGGATGTTCCTCATTACCCAAACGAGCCCAACCGATAGTATGTAAGCAAAAAAGCCCAACTCTAATAACTGTCGAATTCAAATCAACGAGAGTGTTAAAAATATTCTTCTTAAGAGCTTAGAAAAACAAACTTCTTTCTACTTCAAATACTAACTTGCCTAGCAGCCATCATATAACGAAAAATGTATTCTACTAATTCTATATAATGATAAGCCGATTCCGGGGAGTCAGCCCAAACTGTAACTCCGTGATTACGAATTAATAAAGCTGGAACTTTTGGTGGCGAATTTCCGAAGCGATCGCTTATCTCCTCAGCAATTTTTTTCACTTCTAAATAATTATCAAATATGGGCATTTCCACCGAAGGATTTTTTTCCCAAATGCTTAAACCTTTCAACATTTCTAGGGGTGGTAAAAGCAACCCATTCCCCTCCGTAAAATTCGAGACTAAATTGGCTTCGATTGAATGTACATGATAACAAGCTTTTGCTTCTGAAAAACATTCATAAATAGCTTGATGAATACTTGTTTCAGCAGAGGGGCGAAAGTTAGGGTCTGGCTTTTCTAATACTTTACCTTCTAAATCTACTCGGACAAAATCCATAGGAGTTAACTCTCCTTTAGGACGACCACTGGCAGTAATCCAAAAACTATGATCTGGCAGACGGGTAGAAAGATTTCCGGCAGTGCCGACCATCCAACCTTTTTGATAAAAATGTCTAGCTGCATAAATTAAAGATTCACGAAGGTCAATATTCATTTTGAGGTAATAATATTTATCACTATTTTTGACAGTTTACTAATGACTAATTGTGCTTTTAATCATAAGTTATAAGTGCTTAGGCAAAATTAATTACACAGTCCTCTATATCATAATAAATCGCTGTATTCTTTTAGTCTAAGCTATTAGAGCCTTTGTTGTTTTCTCTGTTGACAAGGTTACTAATTTTGCATGACTACTTATAATCATATAATCATAGCTAAAAACCAACATTTTTTTTTCAGAAACAAAATAATTTTGGACTATTTACAGAGTGTGCCAAGTAGTGGTATAAACTCTCAGACTCTCGATCATTTGATCTTGGTAAGTTAATTGCCTTTACTACAACTTATATATAATAGAATAGTTTAATCAAAAATCAAAAATTATGACTAATACTAATTTAGAAGCAAGACTGCTAAACGAGATGAATCTATGGGGGAGATTTTCTGATAGAGCCACAGATTATGCCAAGTATAGACCAAGTTATCCGAAACAAGGGATAGGGACGATAATTTCGGGATTTTCAAATCCCGATAAATTGGTAGCAGCCGATATTGGAGCTGGTACAGGTATTGGCTCAAGACTATTAGCTGAACAAGGAATTAGTGTAATAGCTATTGAACCAAATATTGAGATGAAAAATGCGGCTGAATTTCATCCTTTAGTAGAGTTTCGAGACGGCACAGCAGCATCTACTAATCTTCCCGATCGCTCCGTTGATTTAGTAACTTGTTTTCATGCTTTTCATTGGTTTACTCCGGAATCAACACTGTTAGAATTTTACAGAATTTTAAAACCATCTGGTAGGTTAGCAATTCTTTGGAATAATTGGAATAGAGAAGATGGATTTACTAAAGAAAATAGTAATTTAATGAAGAAGATATCTATTGCTCATCCCATGGCTAAAAAGAAGCGACGCTTTTCAATTCAATCTCTAGAAGAAAGTCCTCATTTTATAAATTTCCGGCATTCAGCGATCGCTCATCGGCAAGAGTTAGATTTACCTGGATTAGTCGGTCGGATTATGAGTGCTTCATCTGTGCCAAATCAAGGGTTGGAACGAGAAGAAATTACTGCAAATTTGCAGATATTATATCAGAAGTGGGTAGATAAAAAAGGTCTAGTTTATTTAGTCTACCGCACGGATATATATATGGCAGAACCAAGGCCGATAATTGTCTCAAGTTGATTTGAATTAACTACCAGAGAGTGAATATAAACTCATAAATAGGTAGAAAAAAAAATTTGCTAATATATTTTTTGTAATTGTAGTTGAAATTAATCCTGGATTGTCAGCTAAAACTGATAACTCATTTGGAATTAATTTAGATATCAAAACATTTGCAAATCTTAGTAGTGAACTGCTCTTGCCGTTAAATCAAAGCCTTGTTGGGTACCGAAAGTAGTCGATTATGACTTGGAACGTTTGCGGAGTATGACCTAGGATGGCAATCTAACTGGAGTCCCCAACAGCTATTTTTTGATGGAAAAAAAATTGATACTCCTAAATCATCCTAAATCATTTAAAATTAGATACTACAATTGAGCCGATGCAGTTGATTATCCGCCTCGACTTCCACAATCCGAAATCATTGCTCCCTGAAAACTAGTCTTTCATTCAGATATTGCCATCATCTCATCAATATTAATCTTATTAATTTTCCACATTTCCTCCTCTTCCCAAATCCACTTATTATCAACCCGACTCACTGTGCCGTCAAAATCAAACACACTCACCGTTGCCAAAGTCTCAATCCAAACCGTAGCTCCACAACTATGAGGTTTTTGTGGCCTATAAACAA
>JBARXI010000606.1:0-5877 GCA_049647275.1 Microcoleaceae cyanobacterium | reverse complement strand
TATAGCAATCCTATTTCAGTTATAAATTTTTGGTGGTGGTAGGTGGTAGGTGTTAGGTATTAGGTGGTAGGTAGAAGACAAAATAAATACATCTAAATTTTTCACAATTCATTTAGGATTGCTATAGCGCAAACAAAAAACTTTCTCCTCCTCTTACTTATTCCTTCCTGGCTCCTGAATCAGTGACTGCTCCGTCTTTATTTCTAAGTATTCAACCTGACATAATATTACTTGTTAATTGTTAAGCAGGTAAACAAAATTAATTACACATTTTCCAAAACAGAAACCTTTTTACTGCAAGGGTTACAGAAAATTAGATTAGGTCATCAATTTTGTGTAGGTGCTTAATTCTTGTATTGAATTATTACCTAAAAGCTATTTATAGAAAATTTTTTCATCAAATAATATGACAAAACTCACTATCGCAAAATATAACTCAGCCTCTTGCTAATTTTGATATAACCCATCTTGTTAATTGTTAATTATTGAACTATTACCTAAAAGCTGTTTATAGAAAATTTTTCCATCAAATAATATGACAAAACTCACCATCACAAAATATAACTCAGCCTCTTGCTAATTTTGATATAGCAGTCTTATTTCAGCTCTTGTAAAAATATCTCACGAAAAGGCAACAGGCAAGAGAGTTTCAGAATAACCCATCTTGTTAATTGTTAATTATTGAACTATTACCTAAAAGCTATTTATAGAAAATTTTTCCATCAAATAATATGACAAAACTCACTATCACAAAATATAACTCAGCCTCTTGCTAATTTTGAGATAATCCATTTAGTTGCTGTTGAAAATAAAACCATAACAGGAATGATTTCTAACCGCCCCATCCACATAAATAAAATCAGAACAAACTTTCCTACCCAGTGCAAATTAGGGTGAGTAATTCCTGTAGATAAACCGACACTTCCCAAAGCCGAAGCTGCTTCAAAAATTACATCAGTTAGACTATAATCTTCTGTCACAACTTCCAGTAAAATAAACACTCCAACTGTCAACGTTATTATCCAGAGAAATCCTAATATAGCTGCCGACTCAATTTTTCTAGCCGCTTCTGGCTCTGTAATAACTTCATTGTCTAACTCATACCTCATCATTTGGTGAGGTTGTAAAGATATACGTCTAAAACGCCAGACCACAGCTTTGCATAAATATAAAAGTCGATTCATTTTAAGTCCGCCAACTGTAGAGCCAGAAGCACCACCTACAATCATTGCTAAACTTAACAGTAACTTAGAACTTTGACTCCAGAGTTTAATATCAACAGTATTAAAGCCACAAGTACCTAAGGCCGAAGCCCACTGAAAAATGCTTTCTACCCATAAAAATGCTTTTGTTTGAAAGTAATTAAATAGCAATAATAACCCAGTACCTAATACTAATAAAATCAATAAAAGTTGGTGTTCATTACTGCGCCAGAGAGCCGAAAAACGACCTTTTCTTAATAGCTGATAATGAACTGGAAAGCTAATTGCTCCCAAAATCATAATCAAAGTTACTGCTAGCTGAATCACCGGTGTATAACTACCAATACTCTCATCTTTAATACTGAAACCCCCTGTAGAAATGCCAGTCATACCATGATTTAAAGCATCCCACCAAGGCATTCCTACTATTCGTAATAACATAATACTAGCTACGGTGTAGAGTAAATAAATCCACCAAATACGTTTAACTGTAGACCTTAGTGTTAGCCCAATAGTTTGACTCCTACCTTCTGAGTTGTAAAGTTGGTAAGCATCTGTACTGGGTTCGAGTAGAGAAATTATCAAGACAATGACACCCACACCTCCAACCCACTGCATAAAAGAGCGCCACCACTGTAAACTTTGGGGCAACTCGCTAGATTTTAGCGCTACCGAAAGACCTGCGCTAGTGAAACCAGAAAAGGCTTCAAATATGGCGTTTAAAGGATTTTGAAAATTTAAAATAGTGGGTGAAGCATCTGTCATACCCGCAAAATGATTAGCAATCAAAATAAAAGGTATTGCTCCAAGCACAGGAATTATTCCCCAAGCTAAAGCTACACTAATCATCGAATGGCGAATTTTGCTTCCCTCCGCATGACGACAAAAACGATAGAGAAGTTGTCCAATTCCTAAAGCAGCGATCGCTGTAACGATGAAAGGTATGATTGTATAATATTCACCGCTAACTACAGATATTATTACTGACATCAGTGCCATTACACCAGGCACATGAAGAAATAAACCCAGGTCGCGGAGAATGATTTTAATAAATTTAGTCACGTTATTTCTTTTGATTAACTACTAACAAAAAAATGGTGGACGAGCAAATTAATTTATTTCTGGACAGCTATCAAAAAAAAAGAATCCCCATCAAGAAATAAAATATTATCAATCAATTTTATACTATAAAAATTATCGGTTATAGGTTGTAAGTTTTAGTAGATTAATCATTGTGAAAATTGTAAAAAAGGTATTTATTTCAAAATTTTCAATACAGTGTATTTAAATTTGACCGAAGAAATAAGGTCTCAAGCCTCCTCTTTTAAGGGGATAAAAAAGAAAATTATCCATTTTCTTGCCTCCCTATTGCGGGAGGTACTGATAACTGATAGCGTAGCTCCTCCGCAGGAGGCTAACTGTTAACTGTTAACTGAAATGACATATAGCATTTCCTCAGAAGCATGAAGTACAAATATATCCCCTAAAATCAACCTTTTTAAAGGGGACTTAAGATTTAATACTGTTCCCCACTTAGTTAAAAACTGCTATAAGGATTTTTGAGATAATTTTTATCTGGTTTTCTAGCTATTTTTAGGCTATTGAGGTACACTTTCAACTCTATAATTCCCCCTTTTTAAAGGTTCCCCGTTTGATAAGGGGGGTTAGGGGGGAGCTAAGTTACCCCCTTTTTTAGTACAGTACAATAGTTAGGGGAAATCTAGGAATAATAGGGCTTCTTTTTGTACCGCAGGCTGATTGAAAATTGCCATACTTAACACCTACTTATTTAAGGTAGAAAATTTGAAATAACCTTTATAGCATTTCTCGCTCTTGCTGAGATAGACAAGTTTTAGATTATTGGCAACAGCTCCGGAAGGCAACAGCTAATCTGGGAATAGGGAATAGAAAAAATACTGTACTTCATAAAGGATGAGAACCGCTATACCATTTTCAACCTCAAAATTAAATTTTACTTCAAGACTACTTTAATAAACCTAATAAATTTTGAGCAATAATCATTTCTGGAGCCACAATCACATTCACACCTAAACTTTCAAACATAGCTTGATGCTCGCTATTATTTACCATAGAAATTAGTTTTTTAATGCCATGTTGTTTTGCAAGAAACATTGCCATTAAATTAGTCGAATCATCTTCAGTTATTGCTACCAAGGCATCAGCTTTCTTTGCTCCAGCTTCTTCTAAAACTCCATTTTTGGCAATATCAACTTGAAAAACCTCAACATCATACTCTTCTAAAACCGTTCGAGAAGATTCAGTATCTTTTTCAATAACAGCCACCTGATGACCATCTTTAACAGCTAAAGAAATTAAGCTTTGAGCAATATTATTAGCACCAACAATAATTAAATACATACAATCAATAATCGCAGCAGAAATTAATATAGTTTCTAGCTCAAGATAGATTAAAAAAAAACTTACAACATCACTCTCTAGAGAGAAATTTAGATAGTAAATTTAATTTTAACTATTCAACAAAGGAATTGAGGTTGTGACTAAGCCCATTTAAAGCGGGCGTAGGCGAAAAAGTTTACCGCCAAATTTATTTTTATTCTGTTAATAGCAAATTACTTTTGGTTAATCTCAAACAGGTAGACAAATTTGTCATCCCTCCAAAGTTCAATATTTAGATTTGTAATTTTTATCCCAGATGTAAGATAAAAAATAGCACTACATACTGTAAACCTAAATAAGGTAACCAGCAAAAAAAATCAAACTAAAATTTCAAGTAAATAGTAAACTAACTAAAGGAAAATCAATGTCTTATACTACCGCAACCGTCGCCAAAATAAATGACTTTAAAGATGGCGAAATGCAACAAGTTTCTATCGGAAAAACCAATATTGTATTAGCCAAAATAGATGGTCAATTTAAAGCATTTGGTGGTCACTGCACCCACTATGGAGCGCCTCTAGCCAAGGGAATCATTAGTGGCGATCGCATAGTCTATCCCTGGCATAACGCTTGCTATAACACAAAAACAGGAAAATTGCAAGAACCGCCAGGATTAGATAATCTGCCTGAATACGAAGTTACGATCAATGCAGAAGACATAACTTACGCAAAGCATCTACAAATAGCATCTGTGCGTAAGTACCGATAATGTAAACTACAATCGTAAGTAATTATTCTGTCGCTAAGACTTGCCCATGTTTAAATTTTTCCAAGATATCAGTCAGAAACTCCTCGGCCCCCGGAAAGATCGAGTCATTTCTAAATTATCTTCAGTATTATCTTTAGTAGTAGTTGTCGGCTTGGCTCTTGCCGGGCTAGCGCTATGGCTGTTTGCCGAAATTGCTGATGAAGTGCTAAAAAAACAGACCGATGCGTTTGACACGACAATTTTACAAACTATTGCCAATTTTCATACCCCAGTGCTAAATAAAATTATGATTGGGGTGACATCTCTGGGCGATCCGACATTTTTAGCTTGGTTGAGTTTCGCATTTGCCATTGTTTTGCTACTGCAAAAACGATGGGGTAGCTTCATCACTACAGTTATTACCGCTACAGGGGCTATTGTTTTAAACTTTTGGCTCAAAGATATCTTCGCTCGCGATCGACCAGAACTTTGGGAACGCATTATTGATGTTGGTTTTTATAGTTTTCCTAGCGGTCATGCCATGATTTCATTGGTAATTTATGGCTTTATTGGTTATTGGCTAGCATCTAGTTTTAAAAGTTGGCGGATACCAATTATTAGCTTTACTGTTTTGTTAATTGCAGCTATTGGTCTGAGTCGTTTGTATTTAGGAGTTCACTGGCCTACAGATGTAATTGCGGGATATGCTGCGGGTATAGTTTGGTTGATTAGTTGTATTTTGAGTTTGGAAGTAGCTCGTAAATTTTTCTTGACTTACCATCACAAAAAACAGAAATTATAGAAATCATATTTGGCTATTTTTCAGTAAAAAAGGGTATTTATTAGACATTTACGAAAAAAAATGTAGAGGGTATCTATAGAATCCATTTGGTATCTTTGTCAATGAAGATCGTTTTTTTAGTTAGGAGTTAGGAGACAAGAAGGAGGAGGGAAAATGTGGAGAGAGGCATATTGAAAAATTCCAGAAGCAGAGCAGATTTTGCCTCAAGATTGATGCGCGAGAAAACTTAACTCTGGTCATTATATATATCTCAAATGGGTTCTATCAAATAACAGATTAAGCCTTTCTATAGGGTGGCGTTGCATATTTTTTGGATGAATTATAGGCTTAGAGAAATAAAGAAGTATGAAGTATTAAAGATGAGATTTACCAGCTCAAAAAAAATCATCCCTTGATTCAGCAACGCCTGTAGGGTAGGCGCGGTGGGAGAACAATTCCATACTAATGATGGGATATTTTATCGTCCGCCGTAACCCACTGAATATTCGCTATTTGATGCTGTTTCTCTTATTTGTTTTACCGAATAATTAAGGTAAAAAGCCTCTTATTATTTGAATAAATCAATCAAAAAAATTATTTTCGCCAATCCTATCCGTTTTCAGGAGAGGTAATTATTAATTGTTAATTATTGAAGGACATCTTCTAGAGATGTTTCACAGCATCTCTCTAGAAAGGTCAAATTCAAACCGCTTATCTAACTTCACATTGATTATATAGCAATCCTAAATGAATTGTGAAAAATTTAGATGTATTTATTTTGTCTTCTA
>JBARXI010000605.1:0-3294 GCA_049647275.1 Microcoleaceae cyanobacterium | reverse complement strand
CACCTACTTACTCTACTATTGTTCCTTGGAAAAATCCCAATAGTTCAACAGAAGTTCCCGAACCAAATGCAGTTTTTGCTTTAGTTGGTATCGGTTTATTGTTAAATAAAAAAAACAGGTCTCATCGCAAAAATTCTCAAACATCTGAAAAGATTAATTCCAACTAATTAATCGATCGCTAATACTTCTGATATAATCCTGATTTTACCCGTTTAGGTTAAGAAACTAGGCGGGGATAATATATGTATGATTGATTTGATGATTTTCAGACAGACTATAGCACGCGAACTAGTTGGTTAAGAGATAGAAGGCGGGGAGCAACTTTACAGAATCTTCATAAAAGTCATATACTCTAGTGATAATTACTAATCTAAAATAGAGAAAATCAAATAAATTTAGTTTTTTCCCTTAAATAATTTCTGAGAGTTCATAAAAAATAGTTGGAAGTTATAAGTACATCTACCCAGAGAAGATAAAAAATGTTTAGTTTATTGCAGAAAAAGACCACTACAATATTATCTGGTTTGGCTGTCAGCTTGGGGGGAATATTAGTTCCAGTAAACATGGCACAAGCTGCTGTTTTCAACTTCACAATTCCTGGATTAGGAGGAAGTGGAGAGATTGGTTTTGACGACGAAAGTACGGATATATTCCGTTATATCTATGGATGTGAATGGTTAGAATGTGAGGGGGTAGCACTTCTGGGTTCCTATCTTAGCAATGGCTATTTTAACTGGTCTTTTAGTGGCACAGCTACCACAAGGGAGTCTTTTTACGATCCTTATTATGGATATTATGATTATTATTCATCACAGCAAGTGACATTATCAAGCAGTTATGACAGCGATCAAGCATTATCTGCATTTAATAATGCAGACTTTATATTCGATAAAGGAGAATTGATTGGTATTGCTAATTATTCATGGAATCTAGCATCTTATGGAGGTCCCACTCAGTTAGATTGGTCGTTAGAGCTAGATTACCCTTCAGCAACATTTGACTACTTTTCTGGATATTACAGTATTTGGGACGGTTCTACGAGTACAACTTACTTAAATCAAAGTGGCTCACAGCAATTTTCAACTATAGTTCCCTGGAAAAATCCTAATCCCCCAGCAGAAAAAGTTCCCGAACCCAATACAGTTTTTGCTTTAGTTGGTATTGGTTTATTGTTAAGTAAAAAGAACAGTTCTCATCGCAAAAATTATCAAAAATCAGAAAATATTAATTCCAAGTAATTAATCGATCGCTAATACTTCTGACATAATCCTAATTTTACCCGTTTAAGTTAAGAAACTAGGCGGGTATATATGTGTGATGAATTTTCTGATTGTCAGACAGACTATAGCACGTGAACGAGTTGATTAATATTATGTCCGGATAATTAGGTATAAAAAAACTTTCTGTTTCCTATTCTCCTTTATATTTATTTTTCCTCCCTGTTCCCTGTTAAGAGTTCCCTGTTCGCTGTTCCCTATTACCGTTTATTACAACTATTCAACCTGACATGATATAAGACATAGACTGATAATGAAGCGAATCAGGAAAAATATTTTTCCCACTTTTTTTTCCCACTTTCCCCTGTTCCCAGTAGTCCGTTCCCTGCTATCTCAAACTAGATTTTCTACTATGATTAAATAGACCACTCTATTTTTTATCTAACGTGAAAGATTTGAAACAATCTCAGGGATTGCTTTATCAAAGACCTCTAAACTTCCTGCTAGTTAGCCTGATTATTTTTGAACTATTTATAGTCGCAGTTTACCTCAGTACTATCCTAGTTAATGGTAAACCTTATCCCCCATTCGATATGAATGGGCAAATGACTATTTCTTCTCTCTTACAAGCATTGCATTTGTTTGTAATTGGATGTGTATCTTTGATATTACTATTCAAAGAATGGCACTCTAAAATTCCACCTTCTCCCTGGTTTAAATTAACCTTAGGTATTCTGTTGATTTATGGAGCTATCGACGAAATATTTAAAATTCATCTACAACTAAAAAACTGGATTCCAGGATTAGGTGAACGTGGCTGGCTCCAAATATATATAGTTCTTTTTATTATGCCTCTAATTTTATTCTATTCAGACTTACGATTTCTCTGGCGTTGTTACCGTCGAGAAACTTTTTTAGCATTACTGGGAATGTTTATTTTTGCTATTGGAGGATTTGGGGCTGAGATTTTTAAAGATATTACCCAGCCTATTTTTAAATTGTTGTTTTCACAAGATTTTTTCATCTTTTTTATTGAAAAATTTCGCATTGCCTTTGAAGAATTTTTTGAACTACTGGGAGAAACTTTAGTTGTCTACGGATTTTTGATATTCTTGGGTAAACGCTTAGACCCAAATAATAAAAAAATCAGCCAATAAGTCGCAAATACTCAACCTTAATACAGACATCCATTGCCACATTTAAACCTGCATCTAATGCTTGATTTGCTGACTGCCAATCTTTCACATCTAACTGAGTCCAAATAGTTTTAGCATGAATAGCGATCGCTGCTTTTACTATTTCTGGTAAATATTCAGAACGGCGGAAAACATTAACAATATCCACCGGTTCGGGAATATCCTGTAAACCAGCATAACTAGGTTGACCATCAATTTCTTTAACTACTGGATTAACAGGATAAACTGTATAACCTACTTGCCGTAAAAACTGAGCAATTTGATAGCTAGCACGATCTGGTTTGTCAGAATGACCGACCACAGCAATTACTTGAGAATTTATCAGTATATCTCGCTTAAAACGGTCATTTATATTTAAGTTTACCATGATTTTTTAGAGAAGGAATGCACTACAAGGACTTTTAACACAGATATAGTAGTCCTATTTTAGCCCTTGTAAAAATATCTCACAAAAAGGAAACAGCTCCGGAAGGCAACAGAGTCTCAGATGTTTGATCTGTGTTTTGATTTATGAAAAATGATTTAGGATTGCTATATAAGGATGATTAGTAGGAATTCAGAAACCCCATAAATAACAGGTGGTAGGTCCTAGGTCGTAAATAGAATGATCGGTGGGATAAAATTTTTTCAGCAAGCGCATTAATCATTAATTTTACCTCGAACCTAAAACCTACAACCTTCATAGTAGAGGATAATTTTTTTGCTGTCCATACATCAATATAGTTCTTCTAAAGCATTTTTTTTGGTAAATTCCTAACTCTGGTTTCAGAACTATTTTTTGATCTGTGTTTTGATTTATGAAAAATGATTTAGGATTGCTATATAAGGATGATTAGTAGGAATTCAGAAACCCCATAAATAACAGGTGGTAGGTCCTAGGT
>JBARXI010000604.1:0-5614 GCA_049647275.1 Microcoleaceae cyanobacterium | reverse complement strand
CAACAAGATAAATCCGTGTTGCTTCGTCTATTCTTAGCTGACCAAAGATATATTCTGATGTCGGACAATTTCATTGTGCCCCTACACAGTCGGCTAAGGCCAATGCCTAGCGTTCTGCTTACTTTTTTTTTTGTTGATAATAGTAGCACAGGACTACTAAAGTTGTCTAGTCTAAACGACTCCCTTGTTTTCATCCCCCGGTTAAAACACGGGGGCCTTCAACTTCGCTTTTCGGTAAAGGTCGAGTCTACTGATGTTACTGAAATACAAGTACAAGCTAAAACCAGATAAAAGTCAAACAGTAACCATGATTAACTGGTTAGAAATGGCTAGAAGGCAGTATAACTACCGTTTAGCAGAAAGGTTAAATTGGTTTGAGGCAAGTCGCACTCCAGTCAATTCTTGTCCGTTGAATGTAGCAGTAGTACCAGTAGACCAGATTTACAAAAACATCCCAGAATTTCGAGTACAAACAAGGGATAGCCACAAGAAAGATAACAACGGCAATCCAGTAACTAAAAAAGGTGACAAACATCCGAATATAGTCAATGGGTATGTGGTTTGGGAGACAGTACAATTATCTGACTTAGCACATACTAAAAAGCTATTCCCTGAATACATTGCAATGCACTCCCAGGTCTTGCAAGACGTTATTCACAGAGTACAAACAACAATAGATAACTTTACTAAATTTGATAAAAACGGTTAAACCAGTGGTAGACCTAAATTCAAAGGAAAATATTACTATAATTCCTTTAGCTATCCTCAGTTATCAAACACCAATATTGTCAAAAATGCTAATGGTCGCTTTTGTGTCAATCTTCCTAAAATTGGTTTAGTTCCGTTTGTTTATAATCGTCCAATACCAGAATGGTTTAAGGTCAAGACAGGTTCAGTTATCCGTGAGGCAGATGGGTGGTATATCAGCTTGACGATAGAAAACAAAACTGTGCCTTTGAGGGATGTAGAAATTCAACCTACCTTAGAAAACTCAAAAGGTATTGATTTGGGATTACTCTACTATGCTGTAACCAGTGATGGTGAATTTATAGATGTTCCTAAATTCTTCAGAAAATCTGAGCATCGGTTGTCTAAACTTCAGGTTAGGTTATCTAAGAAAAAAAAGTACTCAAAGCCCTGGAAAATTCTCAAGCGTAAAATAGCTAAACTTCATCAACTAATAACTAGACAACGCTTAGACTGGCAATTCAAGCTGGCTTATGGCTTATTTTCAGATTGCCAAGTGCTGTTCTTGGAAGACTTACAGATAGCTAATCTAGTACGACGTTGCAAAGCTAAATTAGGTGATAATGGGCAGTTTTTGCCTAATGGTCAGTCAGCCAAATCAGGATTGAATAAATCTTTGCAAGATGCAGCATTTAGTCAATTTATTCAAGTTTTAGAATATGTAGCTGGGAAATTGGGAAAGCGAGTCATCAAAGTAGACCCTAAAGGCACGTCTCAACATTGTTGGGAATGTCTAAACAGAGTTCCTAAAAGTTTGTCTGAGCGAAGGCATTCTTGTAGCAATTGTGAGCAGGAACTAGATAGAGACTATAACTCAGCACTTCTACAAAAGATAGGTTTGCTATCGACACAGGGGGAGGACATCACCTCTGTTAAAACCGCGATTCGTTCTTTACGAGTTGAAGAATCCCGGGGTGTCGCAATCGCGCACCGTCGGGAGTATGTCAAACAAACTGACCACCATCTCTACGACGAATACCAATAACAGAAGGACGCGGTGGCCCTGAAGCGTCTCCTAAAATATTACTAGGCCAATTACTGCCACGAGGTACAATTCGTTGCTGATTAAAGAGAGTACCATCCAAGCCAAGCATCTCAATGGTACGAGTCAAATTAACTCCATCCCCAATCGGAACACTTTCCCCAGGATGCTGTACAGCTATCAGCAAAGTTTCATCTACTCCATTATTCCTCACAAAGTATGGTCCGGTCATTTCACAACGAGGGGGGCCATAAGCAAAAGGTACTACTAATCCAGCATTAGGTCCAACAACAGGAATATAGAACAACCAGTTATTACCAAATACTCCGACTAAGTTAGAAATATTACCAGTAATAGTATGGTCAATCTCCCTTTGAGCGCCACTTGCGCCAGTATCAAAACCATTATGTAAGCTCGTAGACATATCAGTCACACCCCAGATATTACCTTTAGTATCAATCTCTAGGTTGTCCACATTAGCAAAACCAGCACCATCTATAGCAGCATCCTCTCCACTTTGTTCAAAGCGAGACCAAGTAAAAGTGGTACTTGTAGCGTCACCACCAGATTCAACAATTCTGTATAGTCCGCCAAATTGTTGAGCCGCAGTGATGTCTGAGGAATATTTACTCACAACAAACACCCTAGAGTCAGGATATCCATCCCCACCAGGTGCGTTATCTGTATAGGCGATAAATATACTACCGTCGCCGGGATGGACTTCCAAATCTTCAGGACGAGCAGTGGGAGTACCACCCACTAAATTAGATGCTAAAAAAGAATCAACTAAAACAGCACCTTGGCTAGTATAAAAATCTGCTAAAGTTTTGTTCTGATAACCTGATAATGCAGTTTGCTCGTTAGTCAGGTCTACGATGAAAGAACCTCCATCCTCACTCGCTCCTGCAATACCAGCTCTTTGAGGTAAGCGAATTCGACCATCTCTTTGAGCTTCACCAAAAGCATTCAGTTCAGCCTCAGCAATTTCACTAGGTGCTAAAGGATTAGTAGGAGTACTCAGAACTAAAGGTATCCACTGACCGGAGCCATCAGGATTTAACCGCCCAACATACAGAATACCATCTTCAAATAACTGGCTATTGTTTGGGTCGCTAGGATTAGAAACAATACCATTACTGACAAACTTATAGGTGTGTCCGCCACGACGGTCATCTCCCATATAGCCGACTAATGGTCTGCCAGCTTCTACCCGAAAGGCAATATTTTCGTGACGGAAACGACCTAAAGCTGTGTGTTTCTTATTTTGGAAACTTGGGTCAGCCGGAGATATTTCTACCATCCAACCATATTTTTCACCCACTAAACCAAATGTAAAACCTATGCCTTCATCATCGTAGCCAGTTTGAGTACCGTTGGGTAATACACCTTCGGTGACAGTACCTTGGAAGTTTTCTTCGGCAGTCAGAATTGTACCCCAGGGGGTTGTACCACCAGAACAATTGAAAGCTGTACCAATAATCCGATTACCAAGTCCATCAGAACTCAGAGGAAACACATCAGTAGCAGCAGGCCCAGTACCGATAAAGAAATTTTGGTCTCCATTCTGATAGCTCAGTGGACCCCAGGATGTGACGCTTTGATACCCATCAGAACGTTCGGCGTTGATTCCTAGTCCAGACAGAAGATGGACTCGACGATTAACAGAATCTCCCACTACAGGAGCATAGCGACCATTGCCATCTTTGGTGATTCTGACAATAGACCCACCTTGGTTATAAGCAAATTCACCAAAGGTGAAGGGATTGGGTTGAGATAAGTCTAAGCCTAATACAAGTTGGTCTGTAGTTGGGAAACCTATTAGGTCATCGTCGCCCAGTAATGGTGACATTGGGTAAGAGACATACTCATGGTTGGCCCAGAGATACCCATCGTTGGGGTTGCCGTTGATGGGGATGAAACTGAGGTAGTCGTTGTTGTAGCCAAAGTATTCTTCTTGGTTGGGAAATACGCGATCGCCCCAAGCCACTATTACATATCTTTCATATTCAGGTGGCACTACTACATCATCAAAATATTCGTAGGTTTGAAGTGCAATATCTTGATTGGCTGTTATTGTAGTTCCTTGTCCATTAATTCCTAGAGGTACAAAACTTGGATTGTTTTGATAAGCTTCTAGAGGATGAGCCAGTTTCAGTGGGGTGAAGTTTAAACCATTTCCAGTTTGAGCTTGTGCTACTCCGGAATTGGTATTGAAAATAGTGGAACTTATTTTTGGGGCTATTGCTGTAGCTGCTGCACTGCACCCAAAGAACATTAGTAATTTTCTGCGAGTTAGCCTAGACATAAAACTTCCTGTAGTTCTCCTGTTGTAGAGAAGTGCTAGATAGAAACATTTCATTTATTACAGGTAGTATTTATCCCGTCTTAATGTCTAATTTTTTATGACATTATTAGGTTTGTTTATACTGCCTTTAGCAGTTTACCTAGGCTAATTTATTATTAGTTTATAGTTGGTTTAAATTTAGTTAAAATATTGTTTAAAATCAGGTTAAGTTTTTAATAATTCTTGATGCAGAATTTTTGATTTTTTGGAGACACAATAACTAGTTTTGAAGGTCAAGCATAATCAATACAAAAAGGCTGATAAGTGCCTACACAAAAATCTTTGCACACAGCTATAGTTGGTAATTTTTGCTGTGCAAGAGTTTTGGCATTTATAAATGATAAATTAATTTTTTGTACTTACTTAGCTGATGATTCAGTGCTATTTTATCGCCTTCGGCGGAAGGCAGAAGTACGAGGGCAGAGGGCAGAAGGGAAAACCTGGTATAAAACTAAAACTTCTTGCCTTGCGCCACCGGGGTTTAAAACCCCACCGTCTTACGGTGTCTGCAATTGGTTGAGGTTTAAATCCCCATCCAATTGAACTTCTGCCTTCTGCCTTTTTTATATATTAAAAAGTCATACCAATTAGACCAGTCCCAAATATAATCTAGGCACAAAAAAATAGTAGAAAGTGAAATTAGCAGTCTACCACTCTGTAATAAAAAATGTCTATTGTCTTAGATTATATCCAAAAATACCCTCATAAAACAAAACATATTTTGGGTATTAGTCACGAATAATTTCAATAATTAATTAAGTCAGCTTCCAAAAAACATCTGGAAATTTAAATAGAAAAATAGAACCAGAAAGGTAGGATTAATTCTTCTGGAGGAGGAGGTACGCGAATTATTATCAATTTCTTCAGAAATATGTTTATGTATATTTTATCTCAGACAGATACCAACATTTGAAATACGAGGAATGTTGTTCGGTGTATCTGAAAGTCAAGCATACACAACTTTTCATTATTGGAGAAAAATTTTACGATAAGTACTACCTTTTTTTTGACGGGTCTATTGGAAAAAGGTTTGCTAAAAAATTGCCCCTACTTATTATTTGTAATATTATTTGATTTAATTACTATATAGCAATCCTAAATGATTTGTAAAAAATTTAGATGTATTTATTTGGTCTTCTACCTACCACTTAATACCTAACACCTACCACCTACCACCACCAAAAATTTATAACTGAAATAGGATTACTATAGTAGGGTTTTTGAATATAAGAAAAAATCACAAATTAAATCTAATGCTTATTCTCTTTGGAATCTAATAGACATCTCTACAAATACCGATTTTGGAACGGTAGCCTAAGGATTTAAGAACGTTTTCTGGAGATATCTAATCATAACAAAATCAGGATTTACCGAGTTATTAATAATTAATAGTTAATAATTAATAATTAAACAATTCAGGTTTAAAGCCTCCCCTTTTAAGAGGATAAAATCAAAAAATTTCCTTAAGTGTCAATCCCCTTCTTAAAAGCTATGCTTTACCCATAAATTGCTGGTTGAGTTGGAGTGTGGGGAGTGTGGGG
>JBARXI010000603.1:0-2159 GCA_049647275.1 Microcoleaceae cyanobacterium | reverse complement strand
TGGTAACGTTGGATATGGTGGCGGTGGAGGTATTACACTTTTTAATGGTGGCACATTAGCAATTAGCAATAGTACTATCACTGGTAATTCTGCTACTTCTTTTGGAGGTGGAGGCGGTGGAATACGGGCTAATAATGCCACGGTTACAGTTAGCAACAGCACCATCAGTGGTAATTCATCTGATCAAGAGGGCGGTGGCATTCGCAACCTTGGAAATGGCTCTTTCTCAGTCATTAATAGCATCATTAGCGATAATACTGCTGATACTAATGGTGGTGGTATCGATAATGTAAATATAAGTAGTACTCTCATAGTTACGGGAAGCACCATTACTCAAAACAACTCTACTAATGATGGCGGTGGGGTACGAATTCAAAATGGCACAGTTGCATTCAATAGTAGTACTATTAGTGGTAATACTGCTGGCAATGATGGCGGTGGAATGAGGATTGATCGTGGTAGTATTACAGTCACGAGCAGCGATATCGATAATAATACTGCTAATCGTGATGGTGCTGCTATAGATATTTTCTATGATTCCAGTGTCACGATCGCGGATAGCAATATCACGGGCAATACTGCTGGCAACCTAGCAGGCATAAGAGCCTTTGGTGGTAGTTTAACTGTGACCAATAGCACTATCAGCGATAATACTGTGAGTGATGTTGGTGGCGGTATATTAATTGGAGATGCTACTGTTTCAGTCAGCAACAGCACCATCAGTGGTAATACTGCTGCTAATGGTGGTGGAATACAGACCAATACTGCTGCTTCCAATCTTACAGTTACAGGAAGCACTATTACTCAAAACAACTCTACTACAGGTGATGGTGGTGGGGTACGAATTCTAAATGGCACAGTTGCATTCAACAGTAGCACCATCAGTGGTAATTCTGCTGCTAATGGTGGTAGCATTGATAACAATCAAGGAACAGCCAATGTAAGCAACAGCACCATCAGTGGAAATACTGCTGCTAATGATGGCGGTGGCATACAAAACAATCAAGGAACAGTCAATGTAAGCAACAGCACTATCAGTGGTAATTCTGCTGATTTTGGCGGTGGCATGTTCAACAGTCAAGGAACAGTCAATGTAAGCAACAGCACCATCAGTGGTAATACTGCTATTTTTGTCGGTGGCGGCATAGTAAGCACTCAAGGAACAGTCAATGTAAGCAACAGCACCATCAGTGGTAATACTGCTACTGCTGGTGGCGGTGGCATATTCAACTTTGAAGGAACAGCTAATGTAAGCAACAGCACCATCAGTGGTAATACTGCTGCTAATGATGGCGGTGGCATACAAAACAATCAAGGAATAGCCAATGTAAGCAATAGCACCATCAGTGGTAATACTGCTGCTAATGATGGCGGTGGCATATTCAACTATCGAGGAACAGCCAATATAACCAACAGCATCATCGCCCAAAACGCAGGAGACACAGATATCATCCTCAGCGGAGGTCAAATTACCAGTGGTGGCAATAATCTCATCGGCAACGGCGATAATGCCAGCACAACATTCATCAACAGCGACATCGTTGGCACAGCAGCCTCCCCAGTAGACGCTCAACTATTACCCCTAGCAGACAACGGAGGCTTCCAAACAGGCGCACCAGGCAGCGCAACTACTATTCAAACCCACGCCCTACAACCAGGTAGCCCCGCAGTCAACGCTGGAAGTAACGCAGCAGCAGCCAACCTGACCACAGACCAACGAGGCCAAGGTTTCCCCCGCATCCTCCCCACAACAGGCACAGTAGACATCGGAGCCTTTGAACTCAATGACACCACCGCCCCCACAGTAGTTAGCCTCACACCCACCGACAACGAACGATATTTCACCATCACCGAAAACCTAGAAATACAATTCAACAAAGCCATACAAGCAGGCACAGGCAATATTCGCATCATCAACGACACCACAGGCACCACAACAACCATACCAGTCACCGACTCCCAAATAACAATTAGTGGCGATACAGTAACCATCAACCCCACGAACAACCTAGAAATAGGCACAGGCACAACAGAAGACCAATACCACATAGAAATAGACCCAGGAGCATTCCAAGACACATTCGGCAACGACTACCCAGGAATAAGCAACGCTACAGACTGGAATTTCACCACACCCCCAGAAATATTAGTAGTAGACA
>JBARXI010000602.1:0-3875 GCA_049647275.1 Microcoleaceae cyanobacterium | reverse complement strand
TCAACAAAATAAACCTGATTAAATAATCCTCCTTTTTGCTCTCGAACTTTTATTTCAGCTTGATTCAATTCAAATCCAAACTGTGCCAGTTTTTCCACAATCAATTTTTTTCTTTCTGTAAAATTAGTCATATTATTAGGTAGTTTCATAATTATTCTTTCACACTAAAGTCCCGTTATCTATTTTGCAAGATATAGCGCTGTGCGCAGGCAACAGGCAACAGGCAACAGGAGGAATAAATTGCCGTTTGCGCAGCATTCCGTAAGGAATAATATAAGACTTTTAGCTATTGGGCATCTCCTGCAATTTGTAAATATACCAGCGCTCATTGCTATATCTATTGAGGCTTATTCTCTAGGGAGAGTTGCATAAGAGTGATATAATGTAGTTCAGCTTTTCAAGCACTACCTTCTTAGTTTTAAAAATTGTTTTGCAATTAATTAGAGGAAAGAATAACAATGTCATTTCAAGTCAGTGGTCATATTTACGAAACTGAAAGCGGTGCAGGAATTCCAGACTTAGTTGTCAAAGCTTTTGACAAAGATTTAATCAAAGATGATGACTTAGGAGAAGCTTTCACTGATAACCAAGGGAACTTCAATATTATTTACAACGAAAAAGATTTTAAAGACTTTGGAGAAAAATTTGAAGGTAATCCTGATTTATATATCGTAGTCAAGACTCCCGATCGTTACCGCGTCTTATACACTAGCAAACAAAACATTCGTCGTGAAGCAACTGTTGATGAACATTTTGAAATAGGAATTACGAAGGCTAGCTTACAGCAAACACATTCCTTTAAAGATGACGAAAACTTGCTTAAAGTTCTGATTGGGGTCGCCTGGATAGATGGTGTTTTAGAACCTGGTGAAGAGAAATATATCAAACAAATCGCTATCAACAAAAAACTAACTGATAATTCCGAAATTGAAGCTCTATTAAACCAACCTGTGCCACTTGAACAGTGTTATGAATGGTTACAAGAATATTTAGGTAAAAATCCAACTAATGAAAAGTATCAAGAGTTGTATGAAAATATTAGTTCCTTGATTTCTAGTGATACTCAAGTTGATACCCAAGAAGCAGAATTATTACAATTTTTATCAGATAAGAAGACTCGCAGTCAAAAGCTTCAGGAACGCTTGATGAAGATTTTTCTTGATTCAAAATTCATAGGGAAAGTCATCAGCGATACGGGAGAAGGTGCAAGAATTGCCAATCAAGGCGTTAGAACTTCTGGTTATTATGCTCGTATCCCAAACCTGATCCTAAGTCAATTCCACAGTGCCAAGAGCGATCGCCTGCTGAAAGACGATATGAGTAAAATTTATCTAGACGATAACTTTGCTCCAATTGAAAAAGAAAGTAGTGTTGAGGAACTTAAAGTAATTGGAGAACTTCCTCAAGAACTCTCAGGGATGTTTCTGCGCAACGGCCCTAACCCCCAATTTCAACCCCTTGAACTCTACCACTGGTTTGATGGGGATGGCATGATACACAACGTCAATATCAGCAACGGCAAAGCCAGTTATCGCAATCGCTATATTCGCACTGAAGCATTTGAGATTGAAAAACAAGCAGGAAAAGCTATCTGGCCTGGTTTGATGAACCTGCCTAGATTTGATGGACCCCACGGCATTATGATGAAGAATGTGGCTAACACTTCCTTGGTATGGCACGCCGACAAACTCCTAGCACTTTGGGAAGCAGGGGAACCCTATATAATCGATCCTTCTAGCTTAGAAACATTAGGCTCTTATACCTTTGGTGGCAAACTTGAAAGCACTTTCACCGCACACCCAAAAATAGATCCAGTGACTGGTGAAATGATTTTCTTTGGCTGTTCATTTATCATGCCTCCTTATTTACAATATGGCGTGGTTTCGGCAGAGGGAGAAATTTTGCAAACTGTGCCCATTGATTTGCCTAGTCCGGTGATGATGCACGATTTTGCCATTACCGAACACTACAGTATATTTTTAGACCTGCCCCTTGCTTTCCAGCCGATGCGGATGATGGATGGCAAACTACCGATTAACTTTGAGTGGAAACGTCCCAGTCGAATTGGTGTCGTGCCTCGTCACGGAGACAATAGTAGTATCCGCTGGTTTTCAATACCCCCTTGTATGGTAATTCACGATGCCAATGCTTATGAAGAAGGGGATGAGGTGATACTGGTTGCTTGTCGCATGAAATACTGCAACCTCTTAATGCCCTTCTATAACAAAAACAACAGACTTGGAGAAATTGACCTCGAAACTCTTGAGCTATTCCGTTGGCGCTTGAATCTGAAGACAGGTTCAGTCAAAGAAGAGGTTATCGATCGTGTTGCTAGTGAATTTCCTCGAATCGACGATCGATTGATGGGTCGGAAAATGCGTTATGTTTATGCTTCACGGGTGGCAGGATACATGAAGCCAAAACCACTCTTCGATGGTGTTATCAAGTACGACTTAGAAAACGATAGCACTCAAACCCATGAACTGGGTAGAGGAAGGTTTTGTGGGGAGAGTACCTTTGCCCCTCGCCCTGGTGCGACGGCTGAAGATGATGGTTGGTTACTAACCTTTGTGTGGGATGCCGTGGCGAAGCAAGCTGAATTACTCGTAATTGATGCTCAAGATGTAACAGGTAAACCGATTGCACGGGTGCTTATACCTGAGCGCGTTCCTTATGGCTTCCACGTTACTTGGCTCTCCTCTGAGCAAATGCCAACTTAACGGAGTTAACGGGACTTTGGTATTTTTGACGACGAAAATGGCTTCAAACCCAACAGGGGCAGAATTGTGATTGTCGTGTATGACATTCCTGATGACAAGAGGCGAACGAAATTATCTAATTTTTTAGAGGATTATGGTCGCCGGGTGGAGTTTTCTGTGTTTGAATGTTTTATTGGTTTGGAGGAGATGCGACAATACTTTTATGTAATTTAGGGAAAAAAAAGTGACCAAAAAAGTATTAGATTAGGGGTTGACAATTTGTATACTTAGAGTTAATATTAAAAGTGAGGCTATAGGTATAAAGAACCTCGACAAATGAATAGTAGTGGCTTTTTAGTCATTTATAATATTTTATGAGTGGTTAAAAGGTTGTTTTTCATCTTTGCATGGTACCCCACATACGCGCCTCCCAGAATCTCTGTAACCCTGATTCTCTCGTTGACCCGTGTATGTGCCTTGCCAGGAGCGGGTTTGAGCCTTGTCAATTTGGCAAAATTTGCTGATTTGACTTTTTCATCAAAGGGGTGCGTATATTGGGGGGTCTGAAAGCCTTGCTCTGTCGTGGTTCTAAAACCGAACTCTCTAGTGCTTCCTTTGAAGCGGAATTAATGGAAACGTTTTTTTGGAAACGGAAGTGGAAACGGAAACGTTTAACTCTAGTGCTTCCTTTGAAGCGGAATTAATGGAAACACGACGGGTATCAGTGTTGCGCCATTCTTGGAGGACTCTAGTGCTTCCTTTGAAGCGGAATTAATGGAAACAAACCCTTTTGAGCAAACACTATAATTGCTGATGACTCTAGTGCTTCCTTTGAAGCGGAATTAATGGAAACTCCATGAGCTCCTCATCTGAGTAACACTCAGAGTAATCATCTCTAGTGCTTCCTTTGAAGCGGAATTAATGGAAACCTGAAGGCAGGCATTATTGGGAAATTTTTTCTTAATTCCTCTAGTGCTTCCTTTGAAGCGGAATTAATGGAAACTTCATGAACCCGTTGAATATCTTCAGATGCCAGATCCTCTAGTGCTTCCTTTGAAGCGGAATTAATGGAAACTTTTGTTATTAGACGAGATTGGAAAAGAAAAAGCCATTTTTTCTCTCTAGTGCTTCCTTTGAAGCGGAATTAATGGAAACAACAGGCAGTTGCCCTTTTTC
>JBARXI010000601.1:0-4054 GCA_049647275.1 Microcoleaceae cyanobacterium | reverse complement strand
TGGTTCGCGTTTGCGACAGCATTCCGGAGGAAACCACCCGTACAGGAGTAGGGAGTAGTAATTCGGGAAACAGAGAATAGAAAAGAAGAAAAACAACTGTACTTCAGTAACTTGAGAAACGCTATATTAGTTTTAATGACTATGGTAAAATATTCACTTACTATAACTAACAAAAACACCAATCAGCAATATAGATATACTGTAGACTTAGAACAATTTTATGAAAATAAACCAATCAGTTTTTTCACCCCAATAATATGTAATCAAATCAGAAATTCACTACAAAGCCAAAGTGGGTGTCAAATTAATGATATGCACTTACAAAGAATCATCAAAACTTGGATTCAAGATATAAAAGAAGGATATAGAGACAGCAGTCTTGTTCTAGACTTAGCTGTCATCAATCATCAAAATATTCACCAGCCCACAGAATCAGGAAATCAAGAAATTCCCCCACTAATATATCCAGACTTATCTGATGTACAACCAAAAACAGGAGCATTACCACCCCTAAACTTTTCTTAAAATCAATTTATTACTTAGGAGAATTATGGTTATTACTTGTAACTTATGTTTTTACGATAGAAATTCAAACAAAAACCAATTTTGCGAAGTTTGTGGCTCAGAAATCAGACCAGAAATCACATTATTGAGAACCCAAGAAAAAGAGATTAAACAGCAAGAAACACAAACAGTATTACAAACAGACAAACAACCAGTAAATTTCGAGCAAACGACTAATCAAAATATTAATAACTATCCCTCAAAAACACCAATATCCACAAATATTCCTACCAGCCCACCCCCTACTCTAGAACCAGCTAAAAAAGTAAGTACATCACCTACAAATTCTGGTAATCCCACTCTCATTACTGGCACAGTTGCTAAACTTATTCCGAAACAAGTAGGTGCGCCTATACCAGAATTTATTATCGATAGTAACAATGCCATTATTGGAAAATTTGACCCAGATATCGGCCCCGTTGAAATTGATTTAGATGGATTTTATGGAGACGAAACTGTTTCCTACACTCATGGAGAAATCTATTTTGAAAATCATCAATGGCAGATAAAAGATATGGGTTCTGCTAATGGTATTTATATTAAACCTACAGGTAAAACTAGATTTGGATACCGCATGAATAAACCAGAAATATTAAACTCAGGAGACGAAATAGCCATTGGCAAAATTCGGTTACTATTTCTGATTACTTAAATATATAGTAATTAGCAGTGAGCTTTTTTGTTTCTCCGCTTGTGGTTTTATACCAGGCGCGATAAATATTCGCAGTAAATAGTTAGGCTGTTTTGGAGGAGGTGACTCCTCAGAAGAAATAGTATTTAGGTTATTTATTAGTATGAAGCTTTCTTTTTAATCAAAGAGAAATATAGCAACTCTAAATCATTTGTCATAAATTTCAAAATATATAAAAACTCTGAAAATCTTACCCCTTTTGCCTGTTACCCGTTGCCTTTTTGCCAGATGTTTTGTTCACAACCTATTTAGGATTGGTATATAATATCTAGTCTTTTAATTCCCCAAAAATATTTGTAACATTATTTTTTTTAATTGGTATTATTCATAAATTAGTAACTACATCTTATACAAATTTTATATGAGACTGTACAGAATTAGGAAATGGATTTATTGATTTATTTGCTTTTTTTGAGCTTGTCTGAGGTCAGTTATTTTTAAAATCAGATTTTATGCAGCTTCATTTTAATTTTGTATTACAGAGTTGAAAAATGCTATAGTATAAGTTCTCTCTTTCCACTCAAAAAAATATCCATGAAGGAAGAGAAGAAAAAACATTCAACAATTAATAATTAATAATTAAGCAGTTACACAAAATAGATTACCTACTCTAATTTTCTGTAACCCTTGCAGTAAAGTAGTTTCAATTTTGAAAAATGTGTAATTAATTTTGTCTACCTGCTTACCTCTCCTGAAAACGGATAGGATTGACGAAAAGATTTTTTTTTATTCTTTAAATAAGAGGCTTTTTATCTTAATTATTCGGTAAATAATAGCAATTTTCATAAACTTTGCTATACTTAATTTTTTTATTTCTAAATAAGTAGGTCGGCATAAATAAACGCATAATGTGGGCAATGCTAAATCAAGCTAAAACCTTTATATAAAGACACTTATAGGCATTACCTAGCCTACAACTGTTTTTTTTTTGATTTCTAAATACTATTTTTTTACATAATATTAGTATTTAATAAGTTATATTATTTTGATGGTTATTTTTGCCACTTTCCATGGGTAGCATTATTTGTGATAAATGGTATGAAACTATAGCATTTCCAAATCAAACAGTTCTGTCTTTTTCCTACTTTTGCCTGTGCCATTTTTTCCATAAATCCTAATTTCACATATTAAATGTAAATAAGCTAAGAATCATTTATATTTTATATTCCCAGCACCGGTGTTCCTAGTTAAGGTGTTCCCTTTAATAAAAATTGAATATTTAGTTTAAATGCAGAACAGCTTACTATAGATATAGCACTTGATGAGAGTTGGTTAGGAAATAGACTGATGATGAATCTAATAAAGGGAAATATTTTTCCCACTATTGCCTGTTATACCAATTTTAAAGAAGAATGTTTAGAATAATAACGAGAATGAACATATTTTCATCAGATATGTCTTTAATAAAACCTCGTCTTTCAGAAACGGGTTTTATCCATAGAGATATTCACACTAATCAATGATATTTAAGCTATAAATTCCTGACTCCTTTACGGACAATTTCAGTCCGAATGCTGCCTGCGCAAACGTGGAAAGCAGAGTATTCCTTCATAAATTGCCCCTACTCCTGACTCCCATAAAAAGTTTAAGTATTTGTAGCAAAAATTTATCAAATGGGTATTACCTACTGCCTGTTCCCTGCTATATATAGCAATTCTAAATAGGTTGTGATAAATATAGCAATCTTATCTCAATTGTTAGACATTGTAGCCTTTTAGGCAACAGCTCATCTGCTCCGTCAGGCAACAGAGAAGAAAGAAAAAACTGTATCTTAATCAATATGAAAACCACTATATTCTCTACTTTTAGGGAATAGTAAAATTCTCACATCTGATTCCTGATTGCTATATAATAACAGTCAATATTAACTAAAAACCTCTTGAATTATGACTCCTGACTCCTGAATTATGACTCCCAACTACCACTAAAATATTACAACTCAAATAGAATTGCTATATAACACTAAGTGCTTATCTTCCTTCTTCAGTAAAATAAGGATAAAAAAATGTCTATAAACTGCCCAGTTTGTGACGCAGAAAATCTTGATACAGCCATTACTTGTATTGCCTGTGGTTGCCCTTTAACTACTTTAAATTCAGTGGGATATCAACTTCCTAGGGGCACTTTACTAGAGCAAGGTAAATACAGAATAGAAAAAACATTAGGTGAGGGTGGTTTTGGTATTACTTATCAAGCAATAGATTTAGAAAAAACCACCAATGTTGCTATTAAAGAACTTTGCCCAGATAAATTTCTGAGACATGGAATCAATATTATTTGGCCTGCCTCCATTACCCCCCAGATTCAACAACAACAAATCCAAAAATTCAAGACAGAAGCAGAATCTCTAAAAAAGTGTATTCATCCCAATATCGTGAGAGTGATTCACTGGTTTGAAGCAAATAATACAGCCTACTTAGTAATGGAATTTATCTCAGGTAAACCTCTATCAAAAATTGTGAAAGAACAAGGCAAACTGCCAGAAAATATTGTCAAAGAATATTTTATTCAAATCGCCGAAGCCTTAAAAGTAGTTCATAGCAATAACTTCCTGCATCGGGATATTAAACCAGATAATATTATTATTAACTCCCAAGATAAAGCTATCCTAATTGATTTTGGTTCTGCCAGAGAATTTTTAGTAGGTCTGACCAATAAAATGACCGCCATGCTAACACCTGGATATGCCCCAATAGAACAATACGCAAACCTCAGTAAACCAAACCCAAGTACAGATTTTTATGCTGTTTGTGCCTCAATTTATCATGCTTTAACAGGTATAGTGCCAGTAGCTGCACC
>JBARXI010000600.1:0-14206 GCA_049647275.1 Microcoleaceae cyanobacterium | reverse complement strand
TAAAGTCGGTTTTGGCAAGTCTTTGGTATGTGAGTGATGAGGCGACATTAGGATTAATGACAGAATTTTATGCTCATTTAGGTAATGTTAGTATTAAAGCTGAAGCGTTGCGACAGACACAGTTAGCAATGTTGCAGGGGAAAGTGTCTGTTGAGGAGGGAGTGTTAAGGGGTACCGGAAGTCGTGAGGAGGTGTCTTTGCCTCCGGAGTTGGCTGATATTCAAAATGCAGATTTTTCTCATCCCTATTATTGGGCGGGTTTTACTATGGTTGGTAGCCCTTGGTAATCTTAATTTATTACTAAATTGAGTTTTGGTGCGTTACGCTACCGCTAACACACCCTACAGCTAACACACCCTACTGTCGCGGTTCAGCTAAAATATAAGCTGTTAAAGGTATTTAACAATCCGTCGCCGGGCACCATTGAATATGTGTCGGTCCACTACCAATAGCGTTCATGCGTAAGTCCTATGAGAAAAAAATTGACCAATAGATAGAGATAAATCAAGGATATATCTGTGCAATAATAAGTTGAATATTTTATATATTATCAACTACTTTTATGGAAACATACGATGCCATAATCATCGGTGCAGGTCATAATGGATTAACTTGTGCTGCTTATCTGCTAAAAGCTGGATATAGTGTACTTTTATTAGAAAAGCGTTCTGTTGCTGGCGGTGCTGCAACTACAGAGGAATTGATGCCAAAAGCAGCCCCAGGTTTTAAATTTAATCTCTGCGCTATAGACCACGAATTTATTCATCTCGGCCCTATTGTGCAGGAGTTACAACTGAATAAATATGGCTTGGATTATCTTTTTTGTGACCCTGTAGTTTTTTGTCCTTTTCCAGATGGTAAATACTTTTTAGCACATCAGTCTGTAGAGAAAACTTGTGCTGAAATTGCTCGTTATAGTCAGCGAGATGCTCAAAAATATGCTGAATTTGTGGAATATTGGCAACATTTAATTGGGGCGATCGCTCCGATGTTTAATGCTCCACCAAAATCAATTCTTGATATTGCTAGTAACTACTCTTTTGAAGCCATCAAAGATGTATTAGCTGTGGCAGGTGGAGGTAATAAAATATTAGACTTTGTTCGCACAATGATTTCTAGTCCGGAAGATTTGCTCAATGAATGGTTTGACACGGAAATTGTTAAAGCACCTTTGGCAAGACTGGCAGCAGAAATTGGTGCTCCACCTTCTCAAAAAGGTTTGGCAGTGGGAGCGAGTATGATGGCAATGCGACATCATCCGGGAATGTCAAGACCGCGTGGAGGTACGGGTGCTTTGACTCAAGCTTTGTTAAATTTGGTAGCAGAAAAAGGTGGTGTTATTCGCACTGACCAAGCAGTTAAAAAAGTATTAATTGATAATGGTAAAGCTGTGGGAGTTAGGGTGGCAAATGGTCAAGAATATCGGGCAAAAAGGGGAGTAATTTCTAATATTGATGCCAAGCGTTTATTCTTACAATTAGTTGACCAAGCGGATATAGATGCTGCCGACCCGAATTTGCGAGAAAGATTAGACCGAAAAATTGCTAATAATAATGAAACTATTCTGAAAATTGATTGTGCTTTGTCTGAACCTTTGCGGTTTGAAAAATACAATCATCAGGATAATTATATGATTGGATCTGTATTAATTGCTGACTCTGTTGCTCATGTAGAAAAGGCTCATAGTTTGTGTACAGTTGGTGAAATTCCTGATGATAATCCATCGATGTATTTGGTAGTGCCAACTATATTAGACCCTTCCCAAGCACCACCAGGTAAACATACTTTGTGGATAGAATTTTTTGCTCCTTATCAAATTTCTGGTGCAGAAGGTACGGGTTTAAATGGTACAGGTTGGACTGATGAATTAAAAAATAAAGTTGCGGATAAAGTAATAAATAAATTAGCTGATTATGCACCTAATATTAAAAATTCTATTCTGGCTCGTCGTGTAGAAAGTCCGGCAGAATTAGGTGAAAGATTGGGAGCATATAAAGGTAATTATTATCATATTGACATGACACTAGACCAGATGGTTTTTTTACGTCCGTTGCCAGAAATAGCTAATTATAAAACCCCAATTAATGGTTTATTTTTAACAGGAGCTGGTACTCATCCGGGCGGTTCAATTTCCGGAATGCCTGGTCGTAATTGTGCGCGAGTTTTTATGTATAATCAACAGCCAATAGCGCAAGCTTTTAAAGATATTCAGGAAACGATTAAATCTGTTAGTAAGTCAATCGGAAATTGAGATGAATTAATTCAGCATTAGGTGTCCGGCGACGGATTTTGAGCGGATTTTTTACATCGAAAATTTTTGCCGTCTAACACACCCTACAATAATTAATTAAGCTACAATAATTAATTAAGTGTTAGGTGCGTTACGACGGATTTTGAGCGGATTTTTTACATCGAAAATTTTTGCCGTCTAACACACCCTACTGAACTGAAACATCTAAAATGGTGCGTTACGACGGATTGTTAAATGCCTTTGACAGTCTAAATTTTTGCCTTCTAACACACCCTACAATAATGTTCTTTCCTATTCTCCTTTTATATTTTTTTTTTCGCTGTTGCCTATTACCATTTATTTATAACTATTCAAACGGACATGATATAACTACTATTGATTGACCTTTAGTTGTAGGGTAGGCAATGCATATAAATGTCTTTGTATAAAGGTTTTAGCTTTCTGCACGCATTGCCTACATTATGCGTTTATTTATGCCGACTTACTTATATCAGTATCTTCGGTTTGACGTTTTTCTCTCCATAAGGAACTTGCTAACCACCCACCAACAAAATAATCTATATTTAAGTTATCTAAAATTTGTCCGGTTTCGGCTGTTAATTATATTTGATGATTTATCATAATTTCACTTTCGATAATCTTGTTTGTTTGACAACATTCCTTACCTAATTTCAACTCAATAAATATATTTATATTTTAATAGATTGACCTTTAGATGGGATGAAGAACTTTGAGGAATTGGCAAGCAATATTGTTTACTTGTTTTCAAGCTGTATGATATAGTTTTATTTGTGTTTTTATTGGAATTTTTTGCAGTAACTTAAACCAGATTTTTCCGTTGCAATAGTTGTATCTGCTGCTTAGGTTTTATATGTCATTGTTGCTTTTTCCTTTTTTCAATTTCAACAATGGGTAAAAGTAATTCATCTTTGATTTTATTTCGTACATAATTAGTTAAACCATAATCACAATAGTAGAGGCAATATAAAAGTAAAACATTGGCATGATAATATTCCTTTAAAAGCAAGTAATCGTGCCAACTAAATTGCCAGTTGTGACCAATTTCACGATATTCAATCATTATTTTTCTTAGCTTTTCAGCCCAATTGTTACTATTAGTTTTCCTCCAAGCATCAAACTCTTCTTCTTTTTGATTTGGGTCTGGCAATTCGGATTTTAATTTCTGTAATGCTTGTTTTAGTTCTACATCAATAGACTCTTTATCTCTAGTCAAATCATCAATTTCACTTGCTAAATAATTTTTAGGGTAAAAGTGTGAATATCTACCAAATTTAAGAAGATCGTATAACCTTTTATCAATTAAAAAGTCGCATAGTAGACAATCATCTATTTCATAAACTACTTTCATTTCTTCGTCAATCTTACTAACATCAGTGGAAGTAATAAAATTCCAAAATACTTCTCCAATTTCTTCTATAGAAGGAATACCAAAAAAATTAGCTAGTTCCAAATATTCTTCTTGATAGAAAATTCTGAAACTGTACACATATTCAAGACAAAGATAAAAAGCCCTCAAATCTACTGGTGTATAATCTGAATCTAGAAGAGTAACTTCTCTTAGCCATTCTAAAAAATGCTGAAATTTCTCATCCCCGGCGAATAAATTATCAATTTCTTCCTTCATCAAAATAAAAGTATTATCCAAAGAATCTAATCTTGTCAGAGATTCTGCTCTAATAACTGGATGTAGCCAATATTTTCCCGCTTCAAACTCTATTAAATATCGTCTTTGTAAAGATTCAATTACCTGCATATTTTCTGACTTTCTTACATCCCAAAGTAAACAAAAAAGACCAATTTTTTGTACTCTAGGAATCTCTCGATAAGGATAAATTCCTAAACGACAGAGAAGATTATAAGCATGATGGTCATGTTCACATAAACGGTCAAACTGACTAGCAATTAAATCCTTAATTTGCCCCTTTAATAAAAATTGTTTATTATCCAGCCAATAATCCTGTAAGCTATTACCATAATATGTTTCTATTGGATCGGTAATAACTTTCATTACTAAAGCATTTCCGCCATAGGCTTTGTGAATTTCACCCAAAGCAAGAGTATTTATATTAATTTCAAATCTGCTGAAAAATTCCCGCCATGCTAACTCACTTAATTCTGGCAGTGGATATGATTCTACAAAACTTAATTTTGCCTCATTAATTTCTTCACGACAAGTAATTAATGTTATGGCATTAACAGTGGGATGATGTAAAACTCTTGTGATTAATTCAATATAATCACGATGCTCCTGTTTAAATTTTCCATTTTCATCAAGAGCAGTTTCTAAGTTATCAATTAATATTCCTACTTTTCCTTTTTCATTCTGGAGTAAATATTTTAGTTGCTCCAGCATATTAATAAATTTTTTTTCGGCTTGCTGTTTAAATTGTTCGTTTATTTGACGTTTAACCCAACTTTTGACAGAAGTAATATATTCAGTATCCATTCCCACATTACATTCTAAAATTTTGAGCTTTTGAATTTGCAAATATTGACGAGCAAGAGTTGTTTTTCCAATACCTCCCTTGCCATAAATACCAATAACTTTTGCACCCCGACTCATCATCAGAGTATTAAGGTGAGCGATCGCTTCTTCTCGCCCCACAAAATCAGGCTTTTTAGGAATATTTATTTCTGTAGTTAACTCTTGAGGTAAAGAGTTGTTTGAAGAAAGCGATCGCCTTCTTTCCAATGCTCCCCAAAAATTAGTCTTACTAACCTTTTCTCCCAACGCTTCTGATAATAACCGCCAAAAAGCAGCGCCTTCATTTTTAATATTCTGCTCATCATAGCCACTATTTTCAGCAATTTTCCCATAAGTATGCTTTTGAAAAGCACCAATAAAAATAAGCTCTTCAATATCTTTTAGTTTTCTTCGTTCCTTTTGAAAAATTGCCTCATTAACAATTTCTAATGCTTCTTGCTCATCCATCATTCTTTTACTTATAAAACTTACTTTTTAGTTGAACCTGACTTTTTCGTACCTAGTCAGGTTACTAAACTTCTTAACTTATCTTACCGACAAATAATGAAATTGTCAGCAGAATAGTTTCATAGCTTAAATAAATAGGAAATATCCAAATGTTTTTAACCACTAACTCTCACTGGGAAAATATCGACCCCTTTAACTGGCAAAAAGTAATTATTGGCAAATATCAACATCGTTCTCTACTTCTAAAATCCCTCAGTCAAGCTCAAGAAAAAATCATTATTGTTTGCCCTTGGCTCACTCGTCATAGCCTCGATAATAATCTGATTCAAGAATTTAAAAATACCCTTAACCGCAAAGTAAAAATACATATTGGTTGGGGTTGGCAACAAGATATTGGTAATATTATTATTCCTGGTAATGGTTGTTGGGAATTGAAACCTGCTAATACTTGGAAATATAATGCTATGAGTGAATTACAAAAACTTAAACAATTCTACCCCGAACATTTTCAAATGAAACTAATAGGCACTCATGCTAAAGTTTGGGTTTGCGATTATAAATTTGCCGTGGTGACAAGTGCTAATATTCTCTGTTCAAAACTAGGAAATACTGATAACTGCCATGAAGAAATTGGAATTTGGACTAATAATATTAATAGCATTCAAAACTTGATTAACTCTTTTGCTCAAGCTCCCAACTTGGCAGCAAAAAAAATTAGCTAGGGAATGCTCTTAAAAGTCTTTTTCAGGAGTAGGGGAGCGGGGGAGTAGGGGAGTAGGAGAGTAGGGGAGTAGGGGAGAATAGAATTTATAGAGGAGGTAGTCGGATATATTTATCCCTTGATTTTTATGTAATTATTCTGCCTTTTATACTAACTTTTTGAGGGTTTTGGGCGTGATGTCTGGCACTTTTTTCAATTCAAAAGAGGCTTTAACCTTTATCTATCAATGCTTTGATATTTAATATCATGTCCGGATAATTAGTGATAAAAAAACTTTCTCCTTTTCCTCCTCTTTATTCTTTCTTTTTCTTTCTTCCCTCCTGACCAAAAAATAAGGTCTCAAGCCTCCCCTTGGCTGCGCCGCGAGCTACCGCTCTACAAGGGGATGAAAAAGCGGTCGTTTGCGGAGCATTCCGTAGGATGGGATGGCGAGGAGACCTCGCCATATCCAATCGACCAAGAGAAAATCAACTTCAGTATTTCAATCCCAATACTTCAGGCAGAGGTACTGATAACTGTTAACGCAGTTCCTCCGATAGGAGGCTAACTGATAACTGATAACTGAAATGACTCCTGACTCCTGACTCCTGACTCCTCCGTCATTTATTTATAACTATTCAACCGGACATGATATAATCAGCAAGCCCTAGCTAGGAATAGATAAAATTTAGGATGCGATCGCTCCTCAAAAAATATTCAAAAAGCCATCGCATCCAGTCATATTTTGTCAGAAATAATATTAATTATTAGGTGGTATATTCAGCGTTAATTTTCACATAATCATAACTCAGGTCACATCCCCAAGCTTTGCCACTACCAACACCATCCCCAACTTTCACAGAAATTAACACAGTATCATCCTTAAAATATTCTCCCGCTGCTCTCTGCTTCAAATATTCGCTAGCAGCAGCTCGGTCAAAATCTAAAGGTTGACCATTCTCCATCATCAAAAAGTCTCCCAACTTCACCTGTAAGTGTTCAGGTTCAAAATTAACCCCAGCACAACCAGCAGCAGCAGCAATGCGTCCCCAGTTCGGATCGCGACCAAAAATTGCTGATTTAACTAGAGATGAACTAGCAATAGTTCTGGCAATTTTGTTTGCAGATGCTTCATCTGATGCTCCGGTAACTTCAACTTCCATCAAACAAGTTGCACCCTCACCATCACGAGCGATCGCTTTTGCCAAATATACACAAACCTCTGTTAACATTGCCTCCAACTTTTCAGCATCGGCTCCCATACTTGTAATGGCAGATGTGCGAGACTGACCATTTGCCAAAGCAATTACTGTATCATTCGTACTCGTATCCCCATCAACAGTAATTTGATTAAAACTGCGATTTACTGCTCTGGCTAACATCTCTTGCCATAGTTGAGGAGAAACCGCTGCATCACAGGTAACAAATGACAGCATTGTTGCCATATTCGGATGAATCATTCCAGACCCCTTAGCAATACCACCAATACGCACCGGGCGATCGCCCATTTGAGTTTCCAGAGCAATTGATTTTGTAACTAAGTCTGTAGTGACAATAGCTTTTGCTGCTGCTTCTCCTCCTTCGGTAGAAACTGTAGAGACTAACTCGGGAATTGCTGCTTTGAGAGCATCCATTTTAATTCGTTTGCCGATAACTCCCGTCGAAGCCAGTAATATTAATTCTGGAGAAATGTTGAGCGCTTTCCCCAATACTTCCGCACTTTCCACAGCATCTTGCCAACCTAAATCTCCCGTAACAGCATTTGCTTGGCCAGAATTGCACAAAATCGCTCTGGCACTTGGTTTAGTTTCTAGGTTTTGGCGACAATAGTCCACACAAGCTGCCCTGACTTGAATTGTCGTGAAGACTCCAGCAGCGATCGCGTCTACATCTGACAAAATCAAGGCCAAATCTGGTGCTCCGGAGGGCTTTAGCCCAGCAGTAATTCCTGTTGCTCGATATCCTCTGGGAGCTGTTACCCCACCATCAATTACTTGCCAGTCTGACATTTTTTTTCCTTTATTTGATAATTGTGCTGACTGGGAATTATATCAATAACTTAGGGGATAACTGTCTGAAACTTCATCATAAATCTAGATTTTGGCCGACAGTACAAAAAAATTAGTCGTAACTTCATCTAATTCAGGACTTACGCAAAATATTTATAAATACTGTTTCTGGTAGGGGTAATTTCCTCCGGAATGCTCCGCAAACATGAATTACCCCTACCAGTAGTGTCTGTGCGTAAGTCCTGTAATTGATAGAATAGAAGCTACGACTTTTGAGTCAAACACATTATTCAATTTTGATACTCAAGCCGAACTAACTCATAGAAGCCCGACTACGGTCATAACTTCTGCGGAAACTCGAATGTGGTTTACCTTGAATATTGCCCCAATAATCATCAGCTTCCACACCAACTTCTGTTGCTACACGACTCAACATTGACTGTTGACGATTTTTCACTAGGTTGTGATGGTGCGTCATTAATGTACGAGCTTGATTTTCTACAGACATCTTTTTAATTCTCCTATTTTTTTTTAATAACTGTTGTTTGTTAAAAATGAATTACGATCGCATAATTAGCTCATCGAAGCATTACAACGGTCATAACTTTTTCTAAAGCTAGGCTGTACTTTTCCTTGAATGTGACCCCAATATTTACTATCTTCTAGGCCCACTTCAGCAGCAGCTCTATTCAGCATTGACTGTTGACGATTTTTCATCAGATGGTGATGACGTACCATTAAAGAACGAGCTTGAAGTTCAGTAAACATACTTTATTTTCTCTTTTGATTGTTGGACTAATTTTGAGGTGCTTTCTTCCCCTCCTATTGATACTAACAAGTTTTTCTGTAACTGTTGTTACAAAATACGCTTTTTTAACAATTCTTTACATAACTTCTAATAATTTGAGTAATAAATAAAAATCATCAAACTTCTTACAACCCAGAGCAGAGCAGGAAGACAAACTAATCATTTATACTTAAAAACTTAAAATAAAAAAATAAAAGATTAAAAAAAAACTCCCCTTTGGACAAAGAGGAGTAAAGCAAATCACTTTTGACTTTAATATATTGTCTTTTGACTTAAAAAACTGACTTGTAAACTTGATAATTGATTTGAGGAAAAATATTGTCGATCGCCTCAACCTTTTGCAACCAGCCAGAGTCAATCTTTCCCTGCTGAATATCTTCATAGAGCTTGTTGAAACGCATCAAATGCGATCGCGTTCTCCTTACAGCATAAGGAACCATAGTACCCGTACTCATAATAAAGGCCCAGTCAGAAGATTGAGCCAGCAAAAGTTCCCTAGCCGCCTGATTTAAGGCCCGTAACTCCAACTCATCTTGTGGTTTCCGTCCCCCCAACTCAATCATCCATTCGGCAGCCTTATGCAAATGAGGATAAATCCAAGAATTGGTATGATTGAGCCAATATTCATGGAAACCCTTATATCCCCAGCTCGACTGCGCGGGCCGACAAACTTGTTGTTCGGGATGTTTCTGTAGATAATCTGCCAAATGAGTCATCCGATATGTACTTTGGTCAAACCAACTCTTGCGGAACAGGCAATCTAAAAACCAAGGCCCTTCATACCACCAGTGACCAAACAATTCCGCATCGTAGGGAGAAACAATAATCGGGAGTCGCTCCATAATATAGTATAGATAATCAACCTGGCGTTCCCGATTAAACATAAAATTGCCAGCGTGTTCTGCTGTTTTTTCTCTAGCCCAATAGGGGTCGTAAAGTTGTTTCTCTCCTAATCCCAAACCACGACCTGTGATTTTGTGATATTTAATACCAGTATTCTTGCGCTGGCCATTGGGCATAATATAAGGTTTAATATACTCATATTCTGCTTCCCAGCCTAAATCCTTATAAAATTCTCTATATACCGGGTCTCCTGGATATCCCAGTTCCGAAGACCAGACCTGTTGAGAAGATTCATGGTCTCTGGAAAAAACAGCCACTCCTGTTTCAGTATAGATAGGAGCATAACTACCGAAGCGAGGCCTTGGTCTAGCATAAAGTACGCCGTGGCTGTCCGTTAAGAAGTAACGTATACCAGCATCTGCCAGCATTCGTTCTAGACCCTCATAATAGGCACATTCTGGCACCCAAATGCCTCTAGGACGACGGCCAAAATTTTCTTCGTAATGTTGACAAGCAACTTCTATTTGTGCCCAGACTGCCTCCGGGTACATTTTCATTAGTGGGAAGTAACCGTGAGTAGCCCCACAAGTAATTATTTCTAGGTTGTTGCTGTCTTGAAACTGTTTAAATGCAGTTATTAGGTCGCGATCGTAGCGTTCCCAGAGTTGTCGAACATTCTTGAAGTGGGTGGTGTAATGTTCTGCGAGGTAGCGCATATGACCGTTATGGATATTGTGGTCAAATTCCTTTTCTGCTAATTCCTCAAGTAGGCTTAGGTGCTTTTCATAGCGTTCTTGCAGTAGGGGGTCTCGCAGCATGGCCACCAAAGGTGGTGTGATACTCATGGTGATTTTAAAGTCCACACCATCTCGCTTCAACCCCTCAAACATTTGAATTAGGGGGACGTAGGTTTCTGTGATTGCTTCAAATAGCCATTCTTCTTCTAGGACATAATCGCTTTCTGGATGTCGTACAAAAGGAAGGTGAGCGTGAAGAACAAAGGCGAGGTAGCCAATAGCCATAGTATTAAAAGGTAATAGATAATTAGGTGTGAGCCAATATTGTAAATATTTTCAATATTTTAAGATTTTGACTACTCGCCAGACTAAAGTCAAGGGGATTCTAAGCCGAGACTACGCAAGAGGATAAATCAATGTTGCTTAGTTAAATAGTTAAGCAATTCTCTGTTTGAGTCTGGCTTTAGGAATTGGTAAAAATTCTGAGTAGGTTTTCTTTCCATCCCAGGAGATTTAAAATATGTCGTTGACAAGCTAACAACTAATTATTTGTAAGGATATATAGTACCATCAGGTAAGATTGCTCCTTTAAGTTGGGCATCAACAAAGCTAGCATTACTAATATCAGTGTCCCGCAAATCTGCACCTCTTAAGTCAGCATTCCAAAAAACGGCTTCTGTTAAATCTGCTCCGCGTAAATTGGCCTTTTGTAGATTGGCCCCCCAAAAATTAGCAGATTTAAGGACAGACCTCTGTAAGTTAGCTTCTTGTAAATTGGCACTATCGAATTTTGCCCCTGTTAAATCTGTGTTGGTAAAGTTGGCTTCTTCGAGATTTGTACCAGAGAAGTTAGCATTTTGTAATGTTGAGCCTGTCACATCCATTTTTTTATAATCAGAATCACTGAGATTTATATCGGAAAGGTTACAATAAAAACATTCTTTTGAACGTTTTAAAACTCGTGCTTGCCACTTTGTGTATGCGAGTACGGGTGTAGCAACAGTTAGTGAAATTAATAACGTTGTTAGTAATATTTTGAATTTCATTGTAACTATTAAGTAAGTAGGCGTAATTAAACATCATTCCTTATCTACATATATATAATTATCAGATTTACCTAAAAATTGTGGTTTAAAGCCTCCCCTCGATCGGGGATAATAAATAAAAATTTTCATGATTAGTCAATCCTATAATTTTCAAGGACAGGTAATTGTTAATTATTAATTATTCATTATTAATTATTAATTGTTGAAACACCCATCATCTATTTTATTCTAGCTCTTGTGTAAGTTGCGTTGCATAGCATCCTATTGACTAAAAAGTAATTAGGACGATGTGAAAAACCTAACATTAGATGGTGCGTTACATTGCATTAACACACCCTACAAGATGGCTACAAAATGGCGATCGCTTTTCTAGGGAAGTCCATAAATCCCAAATTTATTGTGGGATAAATAGAACTAAAAGTCCAGTAGTCCAGTAGGGTGCGTTAGCGACAGCGTAACGCACCGAAGAAGTTTTGCTATTCCCTTACGCAAAGGCTCTATTTGTAGGGTGTGTTAGCGACAGCGTAACGCACCGAAGAAGTTAGTAGCAGTAGTCCAGTAGGGTGCGTTAGCGACAGCGTAACGCACCGAAGAAGTTAGTATAACCCGTAGAATGTGGCAATACAATAGCAGTGCATTACATTTGATTAACCAACTCAACATCTAGGCGGTGCGTTACATTTTATTAACGCACCCTACTCCTACTAGGGGACTTCCAAGTAAAAAATATCCCATTGCATTCAATTTCAGGGAGCAGGGAGCAGGGAGCAGGGAGCAGGGAGCAGGGAGCAGGGAGCAGGGAGCAGGGAGCAGGGAGCAGGGGAACTCCTCCTTCGACTGCTATATCATTCACTATTAGCAGCCCGCACGAGAATTACAGTACAATCACAACCACGGGCGATTGCTTCGGGAATATTACCATTAATCGCTTGCCTCAAAAATCCCTCCTTACTAGCACCAATAACTAGAACATCACAGTGACGGGAATGAGCTAGATCGACTACAGCATTTGAAACAGAATTAGCACAAACTGAAGTAGCCATTACTTCGGTATGCAAACGGTGTCGTAATAACCTTGCCGCTTTAGTCATTTCTTCAATATTAGGCTTGATGGCAGACTTAGTTAAAACTTGACATAAAAGAATTTCTGGTTTCACACTCAAAGAAACTAAGGCAGGCAAAAGTTTGACTGCTGCTGCTTGGGTAGGAATATCTCGAACAGGTACTAACCATCGCCGCCATCCTAAAAAAGAATACACATAATCAGAAACAAAATCATCCTTGTAAACTTCATATCTTTCATTATTAATATCCTCCAACATTTCTCTGTCTCTAAACTTCCCACCTCCCCACTTCACCACGACTACTTCACAAATGGCTTGTCGCATCAGAGTATCAACAATATTACCAAAAATGCGACCAGAGGCAGAAGTGTCACCCTTCCAACCTATCAATATTAAAGATATATGCCGCTCCTTAACAGTTTCCAAAATAGCATCAGCAACATCGTGAGCAACCCGCACTTGAGTGTGCATGGGAATTTGCAAATCCTTAGCTATGCGCTCCGCCATTGCCAACAAACGGCGACTCTTAGTTGTATCCACCACTGTTTCAGCGGGGGATTTTTTACGAGACACAATCAGAATTTGCAGACATTCTAATTCATAGTTACGTTGCCGAGCAATCACAGCAGCTAACCTTAACAACGCAGGAGCTGTACGAGGATTACTTAAAGGTACCAATAATCGACCATTACCAATTTGAGGTGCTCGCGTTTGATAAACTACATAAGACTTTTCTCGAGGATGGGTCGCTCTATTTACCTTACCGATTAATTCTTCTGATTCTACTCGGATAATATCAGTATCAGTAATAATTCCCACCAGATGACGACTTTCCATCACAGGTAAACGACTAAGTTTATATCTATTTAACAGATACAAAACTTCAGTCAGGTTATCTGTAGTCTTAACTGTCATTGGATTGTGCGTCATAAATTCTTGTAGTGCAGTTTCTCCGGGAAGCTCACGTTTGCGAACGTAGGCTAAATCTGTCTGGGTGACAATACCCACAAGAGACCCTTGACTATCAATTACGGGAAAGCCTCGATGGTGAGATATAGAAAACATCTGCTTCACTTCATCCAAAGGTAGATGAAAATCAAGAGTTTCTACAGGAGTGTGCATTACCGCATCAGCACGAATGCTACTCAAATAATCATTTGCTGATTTCTCCTTTTTGAGTTTAAATTTTTTTAAATCTAAAACTAGATCGGATAGAGATTTCTTATCTATTTTTTCTGCCATCAATAAAGCCACAATAGAAACAATCATTAGTGGCAACACCAGACGAAAATCTTGTGTTTTCTCAAAAATAATTACTACTGCGGTAATAGGTGCTCTAGATACAGCACAAAAGAATGCACCCATTCCTGCTAGAGCATAGATTGTTGGTTGTTCAATACCCACTAAATTACTTTGGCAAATACCTACTATCTGACCTAGAGCTGAACCAATAACTAACGATGGTGCAAATAATCCACCAGGAGCACCGGAACCGGCAGCAAATATTGTCAAGAAAAAGTGGGCGGTAAAAGCAATTAAACTCAGTTTCAAGTTAGCCTCGTTACTGCCTAGCAATTCTCTTAGACCTGTATAATTGCGAAATGAATCTGGTAATAATGCCACTATTAAGCCGCTAATTAATCCAGTCAGGGCGATACGCCAAGGTAATCTTAATTTCAGTCGGCGCTGATTAAAGATGGTAGTAGCAATTATGCCTCGACTAAATACTGTGCCTAATGCACCTGCTAACATTCCCAAAACTACATAGAAAGGAATTTCTATCGGGTGTATAAAT
>JBARXI010000599.1:0-35187 GCA_049647275.1 Microcoleaceae cyanobacterium | reverse complement strand
TGTTAGGAGTCAGTGGATTATCCTTATGTGCTGCTGTAATTCTAAAACTACCGCCATTAACAAAATTCAAACTTACATCCAATATTTTCAGACCGACACGCTCCACCATCCATTGAATTTGCTGTAAACCCAGATAAGTTAGATGTTCGTGACAAACTTGATCGTAAGTCAAATTAGTCAACATCAGTGGCATATAGGAAAGTTCAAAAGCCCAAACCCCATCTGGAGCTAAAATAGAATGAATTTGACGTATAAACTCTATCGGGTCTTCCAGGTCATAAAACATGGCTATAGAAGTAACGATCTTACATTTCTGGTTGCCCACCATTTCCCGCACCCCATCAGCAGAAAAGAAATCATAGATAACTTGAATGTCGGAATCAAAATTATCTGCAAATTTTTTACTTGATGGGTCCATACCTATGCGAGTTAGGTGGCGATCGCGATAAAAGTTCAGCAAAGTTCCATCGTTACAACCGATGTCTAATACCACATCCCCAGGATTGGGTTCTACCAGTTCCAATAGTTCTGTAACAATGCCTTGTAGATGACCGCGCATGGTCCGACTGGTTGCAGAACGATAACCGTAGGTAGTGCCGTACATTTCAGATACGTTAGCACTGTGTTTGAGTTGGAGCGATCGGCAAACAGATTCGTCCCCATCGCAAACTACTAAATCTAAAGGAGAAGTGGATGGATCGGGGGAGTCAGCGGATGGAAAAACTCCGCTAAGGGGTTGGCTGCCCAGACTTAAAACTGGGGTAAGTTTTTCGTTGCCGCAAACTCGGCATTTGGTAATTTCTTTAGAGTAAGAAGTCGATCGAGTCATTTGGTTTTTTCAATAAAGTCGGACAATTGTAGTATTTTACAAGCAATTTGGTGAGAAATAGCAATTTCTTCAGCCTGCTTGCTCTTTGAGTCTTTTTTCGCCGTCAATAGTTTGCATCAAACGTTCTTTTAGACTCTTGGCCGGATACCAACCAATTTTTTCAATGGCCTTAGTGTCAGCTTGAGAAAACATAATTTCACCAGGGCGTTGAGGTAAGGCTCCAAATTTTAATTCCGTTTGAACTTGGGTAAGCTCTTTCAGCATTTCTATAAGTTGTCGCAAGGAAATAGCTCGACCGGTTCCCACCTCATATTCTTGATAATATTGTGATGATTCGGATTCTTTTTCCAGCAGCAAAAGATATGCCGAAACTACATCCTCAACATGAATAAAATCTCGTTGCTGTTCCCCTGAAGTTAAATTTAACTCGGAGGCATTGCTTAAAAACTGCTCGATCGCTAACGGTATGAGTTTATTACGATAATCTCCAGGGCCGAAAACGTACTCTAATCTAACATTGACAAATTCGATCTGATGAGCTAGAGTAATTTGTTTTCCCCACTGCTGGAAATGCTTTTTGGAAAGAGAGTAGCTCCCTAATTCTTGGTAGGAAATATTGCTTTTATTAACATAAGTATCCGTGTTGATAAAAGTTTTGGTCTGGAAATCTTCAGCTGCTTTCAACAATTTTAAAGGAAATGCAGTATTAGCCTCAAATATTTCTAGAATGCCTTCTTTACGGTAACCAGAAGCCGTTGCCGTATGAACTATTGCATCAATTTTACTAAAGTCCTGAAACGGTTTTTCTATCTCGCACCGATCTATGTCATAAGCAGTTATCTGTGACAGGCAATCTTGAATCCTGCTGGTGTCAGAAAAACTACGCTTAAGAATAATAACTTGATAATTGCGCTCCACCAGTTTTGTAACTAACTGACTGCCTATAAAACCTGTTGCACCCGTAACTAAAACCGTTTTTTTCATTAATCTATTTTTATCGAGTATAGCGCTTCTCTTTTCCTTGAGGTACAAGCTTTTATCCCCCCTAAATCCCCCCTTCCGAAGGGGGGACTTTGAAAGTCTTTTTCCCCCGGAAAAATCAATATTTATTCATCATGCTCCCCCCTTTCAAAGGGGGGCGGGGGGGGATAAAAAAAGCGTACTTCACCAATTCAATAACTGCTATATCCGCAACTTTTTATTCATAAACAAAGGGACTTTCAAACTCAGAAAAAGGCAAAAATCGGCGATCGCGCTCTGAAATAATCGGGTTAGCCCCACCAATGGGCCAGGAAATCCCTACCGAATCCCAGCGTACCCCCCGATCGTGGTCTGGGGCATAAACGCTGGAAAGATTGTATACCATAATGGCCTTCTCGCTGGTCGCATAAAAGCCATGAGCGAAACCTGATGGGATATAAAGCAGATCGGCGTTTTCCTGGCTTAACTCGAAGGTTTCGTATTGTCCGTAAGTAGGCGAACCTACCCTCAAATCTACCACGGCATCAATTACTCGACCAAAAAGACAATAAACCAGCTTAGTATGCTCGTGGGGCGGTACTTGAAAATGCAAACCTCTTAAAACATTTTGATGAGAAATAGAATAGACTTCCTCAACATATTTTGTTTCTAATTTGTGCTGGTCAAATATTTCCTGATGAAAAGTTTTGACAAAACTGCCTCTTTCATCTTTAAATACTTTAGGCTGAATAATGTAGCATCCAGGAAGCTTAGTTTCAATTAATTTCATCTTTTTTATCCCTGTCTAGAACGGTTAAATTCAGAAAACCCTCATACCATTTAATTGTCTGTTGCAAACCTCGTTCTAGAGTATATTCTGGATGCCAATTTAGCAATGTCCGAGCCTTTTCTGCCGATAAATATTGATGCTTAATTTCGTTAGTTGCTCGATTTAAAATAACAGGTTCTAAATCCGTTTTATTCATCAACGCCAAAATTTTCCGCACCAATTCCAAAACCGTAATTTGTAATTCGTTACTAAAATTAAAAGCCTCACCCAAAACCTCTTTTCTATCCATTTGTTCTGCTAAATGTAAATAAGCAAACACTCCATCTTTAACATAAAAATAATCCCGGATATAACTGCCATCGCTGCGAATAGTAACTGGTTTATCCCGCAAAGCAGACCTAATAGTATCCGGTACAATGCGATTAAAATTCAAATCCCCCCCTCCGTAAAAATTGCCACATCGGGTAATGCAGACGGGCAACCCATAAGAAACATAATAAGTACGACTAATTAAATCCGCGCAACTTTTGGATACATCATAAGGATGTTCCCCTTGTAACGGCGTAGTTTCATTGTACGGCAAAACTTCTTGGTCTCCATAAGCTTTGTCGCTGGAGGCAATAATAATGCGACTCACACCCCCCACCCGACGACAAGCTTCTAATATGTTCCAAGTTCCTTTAATATTGGCCTCAAATGTCCCCAAAGGATTTTTATTAGCCACCCCCACGATGGTTTGGGCGGCTAGATGAAAAACTGTGTCTGCTTCATATTCAGCGATCGCCCTTTCAAGAGTGGCCAAATCCTCAATACAACCTCGGACAATATTAATTTTATCCGCCCAATCGTCAGTATAAAGCCGAGACTTCGGCACCAAGTCGCGCACCAAACCCGTCACCTTCGCCCCCCGTTTGACCAACTCAGGCAGCATCCAACTGCCCAGTAAACCAGTACAACCAGTAATAAAGACAGAGCGATCGCGCCAAAAATCCTGCACTACTATACCTTCCAAGGTGCTTGACCTAAATTCCAATATTTGTTTAGCTCTAAATACTCCTTATAAGTATCCATTGGTCGGAAAAATCCTTCGTGATGGTAACTCATCAACTGTCCCTCTGAAGCCAACTTTTCTAAAGGCTCCCTTTCTAGGACGCAGTCTGGAGCTGATAAGTAATTAAATACCTCTCGGTTAAAAACAAAGAAGCCTGCACTAGCCCAACTTTCTGTTTGTTTCTTTTCCCCAAAAAATCTTACTCTTGCCTCTGCATCAATATCAAGTTCTCCGTATCTAGACACGGGGCGAATAGCAGTAACGGTTGCTAACTTCCCGTGTTCTTTGTGGAAACTAACTAATTCACCAATATTCACATCTGCTAACCCATCTCCATAAGTCACCATAAAGATGTCATCATCAATGTACTTTTCTATTAACTTGACTCTACCCCCAGTCATAGTGTTCAACCCAGTGTCAGCCAATGTTACTCGAAAATTTTTCTCTTGGTGAAAATTGTGGTAAATAATTTCATTATGGTATCCTAGCTTAATAGTGAAGTCATTGTTCATTGCTTCATAGTTAAGGAAATATTCCTTCAGCATCTTACCTCTATAGCCCAAACACACAATGAAGTCCAGAAAACCATAATGAGCATAAAGCTTCATAATATGCCAAATTATAGGTTTTCCTCCTATTTCAATTAATGGTTTGGGGCGGTATTCTGTTTCTTCTTTTAAACGGGTTCCTTGACCACCTGCTAAAATTACTACTTGCATAAAGTTAAATTCTCTAATCAGCTATTATAGAACTCATTTGGTATCTTTTGAGGAAAAGTTTATACTAAAGTTATCATAAACAAAAGTTTGGTAAATGCCAGCCTTCAAGGAGTTTGACAGACAAAGAATGGGTTCTAATTGAACGGTTATATCATATCGGGATAATTATTAATACTTTGGGAATGCCCAATACTCAATGGGAAAAATGTAAGCATTTCCTAGGTCATGCTGCGTGCGCAAACATCTATCAGCTAGCTTCTGGAGAGAGGAACTGCGTTATCAGCTAGCTTCTTAAAGAGGAACTGCGTTATCAGCTTTACAGAAAACGGGCCCTTGCATTGATTGATTTAGGGTTCTCCCTCCTTTAGATAATTTATAGTCTTTGGCACGCAAGTCCGTTGAAACTGTAGCTCTTTAAGCTGGAAACAAGCTGATTGCTAAAGGCTGAAGCGCTTAATGCTTAAGGAAAAATAGCTTTTTAAGTAGTGCTAAAACTTTAAAATGGAAATGCTGGGAAACATAACCGAATATAAATATCTCGTCGATCGTCAGAAAAAGCTCTTCTACCATGCATAATTCTAGTATTGTCAATCATCAGAATATCTCCTTTTTGCCAGCTTATGTCTATGGTTATTCTCTCAGCAATTTCATTGAGTTCCGAGATTATCTCATCAGTTATTTCTGAGTCATCATCAAAGCATACACTTTTGGGATTTATCTTTTTCGCAGGTAATAAACTATTAATAAAAACATAATCTTTCCCCGTTTTACTTTTATGTATCGCTGGGGTAATGAATTGAAAATCAATTGATTCATCTTCGTTGACTTGAACTTTCATCCCATTACCCTTACATATATCTTTAACCACATTACAATCATTAGTTTTAAATTTTTCCTGCCAATTTTCTTTTTTTAAATTACCTGGAAATTTTAATTGTTTCTTACTCAATAAATCTTTCATTGAATTACTAAGTTCATGGAAAAATTGTTCGCCATCACATACTATAGTTTCTCCATTTTTTAAAGGTGGAGTAGCACAGAAAAACCAAAGCATTAGTGGAGGCTTATTTGTATAGTACATTTCTCCATGTAGTTTGACCTCATCTTTAAAGTCATTGACAGTTAATATAGTTGTATCATTATTAATTATCCTCCGATTGAACGCACCTCCAGTGTAATCCATAAAATCTCTACTTAATGAATTACTGAATTCTCGAAAAGTTTCAACATTAGTTTCAAAACCTCTAAAGAGCAAAAATCCAGAAGATTTAAACAGATTAATAATTTCTTCTTTGTCGAGTTCTAAAAGACTTATATTCTCGACATTAATAATTTTTCTGCCTACTTTTTCTGATAAAGCTTGTATCTGTATTTTGGTATTTGTCAACATATTTATCTCCTAATTATTTCTGAAAGTTTCAGACTTTTTAACAGCCTTCTCCTGACGGAGACGCTGCGCGTTATATGTCGCGGAGCGTTAACGTGCGTTGTGCGCTAGCAAAACGGCTGGAAGTCAGGAGTCAGTAGAATTTTTTTTGTCAGCTTTCTCAGGAATTGGCTCTTAACACCAAAGCCTTATGGGGCATAAATCCCCACCGTCTGCACGGTGTCCACAATTGGTTGGGGTTGGGAATCCCAACCAAAAGATTGCTGTCTCCAGAATTGCTGTCTCCAGCAGTCCTTCTTCAATTGGTATTACCGCCATGTCTATCATACACAATAATCTTAGTCAAGTAAGTCTGGTTGTTGACGCACAATCATTTCATAGAGAGACTGGAAACTAAACCAACCTAATTGATCAGAACCAATCAGATTATAGGTTAAACGAGCTGTGTCATGGTCAATTAGGATTGGTTTTCCTGCTGCTTCAGCCATAAGCTGGCTTTGACAACAGCGTTCCATTGTAATAAACCACCAAGTTGCCTCATCTACTGAGTGACCAACAGTAAGTAAACCATGATTTCTTAAGATTACTGCCTTTTTTTCTCCAAGGGTAGCAGCAATACGCTTACCTTCGTCTAGGTTGAAGACAACTCCTGTATAATCATCAAACAAAGCATGGTCTTCATAGAAAGCACAAGAGTCCTGAGTTAAGGGGTCAAGGATGCGTCCCAGAGTTGACCAAGTTTTACCATAGAGTGAATGAGCGTGAGCTGCCGCATTCACATCAGGTCTTGCAGAATGGATTTGGGAATGAATAGCAAAAGCTGCTTTATTCACAGGTCTGTTACCTTTGACTACTTCACCTTGATGGTTGACTAGCAATAAATCTGAGACTCGAATGTGACCGAAGTACATCCCTAAAGGGTTAACCCAAAAGCAATCTGGAAATTCAGGGTCGCGCACTGTGATATGTCCTGCCACTCCTTCATCAAACCCATAACGAGCAAACAGGCGGAATGCAGCAGCTAGCCTCTCTTGACGGTGGCGGCGTTCATCTTCCACACGCTCAAATTTTGGCTCTTGAAAAAAGTTCTTCTGTTCTATTTCTCTGACATTGTTCTGAGATGGTTGGTTTTGGGTTTGAGTCATTTTTTTTCCTGTTAGTTTATCTTCATTTTTCAACTATTGTAAACTCTACCGCGCCATTTTTGGGGAGTTTTCATCGCAGATAAAAATATGCGTAAAACAGCTAAAGCATCTGCTAGAGGAGAAAACCAAAATAACCAACTAGCTTTAGCTTGACTCAAGTCATAAGCAGGGGCAATACCAAATAACATAGCAAATCTAATTAATAGTAAAAATAAATTCAACCCAAATAACAAAAACCTCGAAGACAAAGAAACAGAAACAGGCAAAGCAAACAACAAATAACTCAAAACTACCAACAAAGGTAAACCCTGAGTCGCCAACAACAACCATAAGTCGCCCCAAATTTGAGTAGTGGAGGAAGCATCCTTAAGGTCAAGCGATCGCCCCCACTCTTCCCAAGTTTCTGCCATACCTTCATACATTCGGACTTTCAAAACCTGGGACCCATCCATAAATCCTACCTTAAACCCTTGAGCAGCAATATTTCTTGCCAAAGTCACATCATCACAAAAAGAACTTTTAGCACTGCTATAACCTCCTACTTCTGCTAACACCGAACGCCGACACAGAAAACATTGACCATTAGCCATAACTCGTTCTGGTGTTTCTGCTTCCGTGCCTGTCGGACCAAACCTATAGACCAAAGTTATCAGCAAAGCAGGTTGTAGCCAAACTTCTCCTGGATATTTCAGAATAAACTGTGGCGAGAGTGAAATCAAATCATAGCCTTCAGTTTCAGCCTGTTTTACCAAACTTGCTACTAATCCCGGATGTGGTTGAGTATCCGCATCTAATCCCAGAAACCATTCACTCTTTGGGGAACTCTTTAAAAAACCTGTATGCAAAGCCCAAGGACGACCGACCCATTCAGGGGGCAAAGGGTCGTCTGTAATTAAGCGAAACCTAGGGTCTTTTTTTGCTGTAGTTTTAACTATATGTTGGGTATTGTCTACCGAGTTGCTATCAACAACAATTATTTCTCGCACTTCATAGCTTTGACGACTCGTTCCTAGCAAACAGGGACTAATGCGATCGGCTTCATTGAGAGTCGGTATCGCGATACTTACTTTACCTAATAATTCTGGTGTCGGTGAGTCTGGTATTAATGGTGGTTGGCGAGTGGGACCTTTAATTAGACGTGATAGTAAGATGGCTGTTGCTGGTAGTTGCAACATTAGCATGACAAAAAAAAAGGCTTCAGGCATGAGATTTTAGATTTGATTGGGCAGTAGTATTTTAGACTTTATCGGGACTTATGCAGAAACACTATATCTAGTAGGGGCGAATCGCGATTTGCCCCTACAGATGGTGTATGATTTGATATTTTGTGTAAGTCCTGTTTATATTATCACGCTATTATCCGGACATGATATAACTGATGTAATAGGGGTAGATTGAATTCAAAATGCTCAAATATTTCTTGGTAATTTCCTCAAAAATTTGAGCTAAAATGTGCTATAATTTTAGACATAAACAGCATAATTTTGCCAATATACCGAAGTTAATCGGATGATATCTGATTTTTTTGGTTGATAACTAGTGCAAGAAGGTAGAATGGGAAAGGGTAAAAAGCTTATAAAATCAGCTTTTTAACCTTTTTTAACTGGTTAGTTATTTCCCCCACCCTGTGCTAGTTAATTCTAATTTTAAGGGAGTTTTTTATTCTATGACTACTTCTGAATCGCGGATTGTACCAACCGATCTGCGCAACGAAATGTCCCAATCTTACCTGGAATACGCCATGAGCGTTATCGTAGGTCGGGCATTACCAGATGCTAGGGATGGTCTCAAACCTGTGCATCGTCGCATACTCTACGCCATGAATGAATTAGGTTTGATGCCAGACCGCCCTTTCCGTAAATGCGCCCGTGTGGTGGGAGAGGTATTGGGTAAGTATCACCCCCACGGCGATACGGCAGTATACGATGCCTTAGTGCGAATGGCTCAGGATTTCTCAATGCGATCGCCCTTGATCCACGGTCATGGTAATTTTGGTTCGGTAGACAATGACCCACCTGCAGCTATGCGTTACACAGAATGTCGTCTGCAACAGCTGACTTCTGATTCTATGCTGCAGGATATTGATGCAGAAACAGTAGATTTTGCTGATAACTTCGATGGTTCTCAACAAGAACCTTTGGTACTCCCTTCTCGTGTTCCGCAACTATTCTTGAATGGTTCGTCTGGAATCGCTGTAGGGATGGCAACTAATATTCCTCCCCACAACTTGGGAGAATTGATTGATGGTTTGCTGGCATTAATCCACAACCCAGAAATAACTGAGACTGAGTTAATGCACTATATCCCCGGTCCTGATTTTCCGACAGGGGCTCAAATCCTCGGTAGATCGGGTATTCGTGATGCTTACACTCTCGGTCGCGGTTCCATCACTATGCGGGGAGTCGCTACTATAGAAACTCTCGAACAGCGCGGTCGCCCCGATAAAGAAGCTATTATTGTCACTGAGTTGCCCTACCAAACCAATAAAGCAGCGTTAATTGAAAAAATTGCTGAACTGGTTAATGATAAAAAAATTGAGGGTATTTCTGATATCCGAGATGAGAGCGATCGCGACGGAATGCGCATCGTTATTGAACTAAAACGAGATGCTTATCCTAGAGTTGTACTGAATAATCTCTACAAACAAACCGCCATACAAGCTAATTTTGGAGCTAATATTTTAGCACTGGTAAATTCTGAACCCCAGTTATTAACTCTGAAAAAATATCTCGAAGTTTTCCTGGATTTTCGGGTTGAAACTATTACCAGGAGAACTCAATACGAACTCCGAAAAGCTGAAGAAAGAGACCATTTATTACAGGGATTATTAATTGCTTTAGATAATTTAGATGAAATTATTCAGTTAATTCGTCATGCTGCTGACAGCCCTACTGCCAAGCAAGAATTAATTGAAAATTATGGTTTCTCTGAGGTACAATCAGATGCAATTTTGCAAATGCAGTTAAGAAGATTAACCGCATTAGAAGCGCACAAAATTCAACAAGAACATGAAGAGTTACTCCTAAAAATTGCCGATTTACAAGATATATTAGCGCGACGGGAACGCATTCTCGAAATCATTGAAAATGAAGCTCTAGAAATTAAAGAACGTCATGCAACACCTAGACGAACTATCATTGAATTTGCTGAAGGAGAACTAGATGATATAGACTTAATTGCCAACGAAAAAGCAATTATTTTGTTAACAGAACAAGGCTATATTAAACGGATGCCAGTCAATACTTTCGATGCTCAAAGTCGAGCAACTCGCGGTAAGTCTGGCACAAAAATGAAAGATGATGATGGAGTAGAACATTTTCTGAGTTGTTGCGACCACGACCGTGTTTTATTCTTTACTCAAAGAGGTGTAGTTTACGGCCTAAGTGCTTATCAAATTCCCATTGCTTCTCGCACAGCGCGGGGAGTTCCTATTGTGCAAATGTTGCCTATTCCACGGGATGAAAAAGTTACTTCAATAGTGGCAGTTTCAGAATTTACTGATGACGAATATTTGGTGATGCTGACTAAGGGTGGTTTGATTAAAAAAACCAGATTATCAGCATTTGCTAATATTCGTGCCAATGGATTAATTGCCATTTCTTTATCAGAAGGAGACCAATTAAGATGGGTAAGGAGAGCTAGAGTTGATGATAGTGTAATTATTGGTTCTCGTTCTGGCATGGCAATTCACTTTAGAACTGATAATAAGCAGTTGCGTCCTTTGGGTCGAAATACAAGAGGTGTGAAATCTATGAGGTTGATGCAGGGAGATGAATTAATTAGCATGGATATTTTGCCTAGTATAATAGTTGAGAAAATTGCTGATGTAGAGGAGGAAGAATTAGATTTAGAAGTAGAAGAGTTAGAAATCGAAACTGAGGAAATAGAAGAGGAAGAAACTGAAGAAATTCCGTCAGTGCATCACTATGGCCCTTGGGTATTAGTTATTACTAAAGGTGGTTATGGTAAGCGGGTACCAGTTGCTCAATTTACTCTACAAAATCGAAGTGGTAAAGGTCGTATTGCTACCAAGTTTAAACAGAAAAAACGGAAAAAAGACCAAGTGGCAGCTTTACGAATAGTAAACGAAGCTGAGGAATTAATGATGATTACTACTCGCGGAATTATTATTCGTCAAGCGGTTGATGCTATTTCTATTCAATCTCGCACTGCGACAGGAGTAAGGGTACAAAAACTAGATGATGCGGATGCCATTGCAGAAGTTGCTCTAGTTCCTGCAACGGAAACTGAAGACATAGAAGAAACTGAAGAAATAGAGACAGAAATAGAGGAAACTGAAGTAGAAGAAGATACCGAAGAAACTGAAGTAGAAGAAGATACCGAAGAAACTGAGGAAACTGAAGAAACTGAGGAAACTGAAGTAGAAGAAGATACCGAAGAATAAAATTAATAATCATTCCCTGGTGACAAAGCCAGGGAATTGATAATTTGGTAATTCTAAAATGGTCAGGATATCAGAACTATTCCCGACTTTGATGTTGCCTATTCCTCAAGGTATTATACCAATTCTTAAAAACTTTGCTCTACTTGAATTTTATATTTCTAAATACTATTTTTTGATGAGATGTGAGTTTTTAATAACTTTTGTTCTTTTAATAGTTATTTTTGTCAGAGCTGTTTCATTCTAAACTATGCTATTTTATATATAGCGGTTCTCATCCTTTATGAGGTACAGTATTTTTTATTTTCCCTATTCCCCGTTGCCTATTTTCTTTTGCCTGTCGCCTAAAATTCCAAAATTCTGTATTGCACCAATTTGAGAATTACTATATTTGCGAAACCAGGTTATTTCAAATTTTAGGGAATTTATCTTTTGCTGCCTGAAAATCAATAAATTTATTGCCAAAATTTAGAATTAAATGACCCTGTATTTTTGTCACTTTCCAACTGTAGCATTAATAGACATCTCCAGAAAAAGTTCTGAAACCCTTACGCCACTGTTCCCAAATCAGTTTTTTGGAGAGGTCTAATGCATGACAAATGGTCTTATAAGAGATCTGTTGCCTATTCCCTTTTACCTAGTACTTACAGCAGATTCGGTGGTTAATGTGGTACAAGGAACGGGATGAATCTGTTTCACCTGTTGCCTACTCCCACACTCCCCACACTTCCCACACTTCCCACACTCCCCACACCTCCCACACTTCCCACACTTCCCACACTCCCCACTCCCTAAAACCATAAATATATGTACTTAATCAAGTTGGAAACTGCTGTATCATTATTTCTTTAGCACTACCCGTAATTTATTCACAATTTTCTAAATATTTCTTTTTCCTGTTGCCCAAATGTTTATTAATATTCAAATACCGCCACAGATTCAAACTTTTCTCAAGAGTGAATTATTGGCAGAGCAAAATGATATTCAAAAGAAAAAACCTCTCAGTGAAGCAGAAATTTCTCAAGGCTTAAAAAGTTTATCAAATTGGGAAATAAAGAATCATCAACTAACATATACCCATCAATTTAAAAACTTTGTTGAAGCCATAAATTTTGTCAATTGTTTAATAATACCAACTGAAACAGCAAATCATCATCCCGATCTTGTGATTTCTTACAATCAAGTTACTATAAATTTGATCACCCACGATCTAGGTGAATTGACTGCTCAAGATTTTGATATGGCAACAACTATCTCTCAGTTAATTCAAACTTGGAAATCAGACAAAACTTGTAATGGGAATTAAACAATTTTCAAGCTTTAATATAGCTATCAGCTCTTAGCTAAAATTTAAAGATGAATTCTCTATTGACTTTAGTTTAAGAATATTTATTCATTATCTCCAAACAAAAAAGCGACCGCTATAAATATTTAATTTCATAGCTAGTTATTATAACAATACGCATTAAGGTTAGGATATAGGTAAAAGCTGAAACATTTTTACAGTCAACTTTTGCCCTGTGCGTACCGCTATACTATGGGATTACAAAGCAAATATAACTCTTTCAATAAATCCAATTAAACCCATGATTGATTCTCAAAAGTTGAAACTGGGGATTATTGCTAACTAATTGCCTGGTGATAAATTTCGAGAATCTTGTCTACCTTTTTTTCCCAATCAAATTCGTCAATTATACGTTGGCGACCTGCCTGACCAAGCTTTAGACGTAGTTCAGGAGATTTAGCCATTTTAATCATTGATGGTTTTTTTGCATAAATAAGTATGAATTTATTTTCTGATTTTGAATTTATTTTTAAGTACCCATACAAAATAACTAGTGCATTTTTTCGTAAAATAAATCTGCTTAAACTATCTTTAGGAAATAAATATAACAATGGCAGTAAATATACAAGTAATTTTGTATAACTACTTAGGGCCAAAATCCCATTAGGCACTGCACACTTTGGGGCAGCACAGGGGAAAGCAAATTGATTTTTTGAATTGCTCTAAACTACTTGGTCTCGGTCAATTTTAACTTATTTTAAATCAGATGAAATTACGTTTATTTATCACATTTATTAGTGGCATTTTGATGGGAATGACTACAGCACCAGTAAACGCATGGTTTCTCGGATGGGTGGCGCTAGCTCCTCTCTGGGTATTAGTAATTCAACAGCAAAAATACTTTGATAAATTTTTATTAGGTTTAGCTTGGGGGATAGGATATCACGGTTTAGCTTTATTTTGGATTACTGGAATTCATCCCATGACTTGGTTAGGAGTTCCTTGGTTAGCTAGTTTGGCGATCGCTCTATTTTGTTGGATTTTTATTACCCTTTGGGGAGCAATTTTAGTAGCTATTTGGGCTTATTTATTTGGAGTTTTAACTCCTACATATTTATCAGGGAAAATCTTCTCATTTGCCAGAGTTTTTTTAGGCATAACTTTATGGTGTTGTTTGGAGAAAATCTGGAGTTTAGGAAGTCTTTGGTGGACATCTTTAGCATTTACTCAGAGCTACCATAATTTAGCAATTTTACACTTAGGTCAATTATCAGGGCCGATTACAGTTACAGCAGCTATTGTGATAGTAAATGCTTTATTTGGAGAAGCTTTTCTTCAACCAAAGTTACAGCAAAAAAAAGCTAATTTTCAAAAAATTAGATTTTCTCAACCCACCTTTTTCCTTTTGCCAATCACAATTTTACTATTTTTCCACATAGTAGGATTTAGTTTATATAATATTCCGTTAAATCCAGATTCAGAAACAGCATTAAAAGTTGGAATTATCCAAGGTAATATTCCTAATGAAATTAAGTTCAACTCCCAAGGTTGGTATCGTGCGGTGGAAGGTTACACAACAGGATATAAAAAATTAGCAGAGCAAGATGTTGATGCTGTATTAACTCCTGAAACAGCTCTACCTTTTTTGTGGACAAATCAAAATAATCGCAAATTATTGTCTTTTCATCAGGCAATTTTAGAGAAACAAGTAGTGGCTTGGATAGGCGGTTATGGCAAACAAGATAATAATCTGACTAATAGTTTATTTACTATCGACAAGACAGGAGAAATATTCAGCCGTTATGACAAAATTAAATTAGTACCTTTAGGAGAATTTATTCCTTTCAATGAACTTTTAGGAAAACTAATTGATAGACTTTCACCTTTAGACGCTCATTTAGTGTCTGGAAAAACAGACCAGATATTTGATACACCTTTTGGAAAAGCAGTAGTTGGAATTTGTTATGACTCAGCTTTTTCCGAAGTATTTCAAAGACAAACCGCAGCAGGGGGAGAATTTATTTTAACAGCAGCTAATAATGCTCATTATAGTTCTATAATGCCAGCCCAACATCATGCTCAAGATGTAATGCGGGCGATCGAAAATGATAGATGGGCAGTACGAGCAACTAATACAGGTTATTCTGGAATAGTAGACCCCCACGGTAGAACAATTTGGCTATCTGGGATTAATAGTTATGAAACTTATGCAACTACAATTTATCGGCGACAAACTCAGACTTTATATGTAAAATGGGGTGATTGGTTAACACCAGTATTAGTCATAGGAGGAGTATTAATAAAAATAGCTTTGAGGTCAAAAATAAAACAATAAATCCAAAAAAAATGAAGAAAAAATTGTTGATATCTATATTTTTTATGGTCAGCTTACTCATCGTAACCTGTGCCAAACAACCTTCTAAATTAGAATCTCAAAAAGCACCTTTAGCAGAAACCACTCCATTAACAATTTGGTGGAACCGGGGATACTATCTAGGGCAAGATGAGGCTTTACAAAAAGTTATTACTGAGTGGCAAGAAAAAACTAACAACAAAGTTGAACTTCTGTTTTTTAGTGAGGATGATATTTTACAAGTAGGCATAGATGCCCTAGCAGCAGGTAAACCACCTGATATTCTTTTCTCTAAAATAGCAGAACATACTTTAATTCCCCAATGGGCATCAGAAGGAAAATTAGTAGATGTTTCAGATGTAATTAAACCAGTCAATAATTTATACGAAGATACTGCTCTAAAGTCTGCTTATTTATACAATAATGTTGAGTCTAAATCTTCTTATTATGCTGTACCAATAATGCAGGAAAGTATCCATATTCACTATTGGCATGATTTAATTCGTGATGCTGGTTTAGGTGAAGAAATCCCTGAAAAATGGGATGAGTTTTGGCAATTTTGGCAGAATGCACAAAAAGTTTTGCGTCAACAAAATAACAGTGAGATTTATGCTTTGGGTTTGCCCATGTCTATCGATGCTTCAGATACTTATATTATATTTGAACAAATGTTGGAAGCAAACAATTTACAAATAGTAGATAAAGAAGGTAAATTACAAGTAGATAAACCAGAGATAAGACAAAAAATAATTGAGATTTTAGACTGGTATACTAGCTTTTATAAAAATGGATATGTGCCACCTAATGCAGTTAATTGGCTAAATTCTGATAATAATACTAATTTCCTCAATCGCGAGACTTTAATGGCAATTAATCCCACTATGTCAATTCCTGGCTCTCAAAAAGAAGATGAAGAAATTTACTTAAATCAAATGAGAACTATAGAATTTCCAAATAACCCGAATGGAGCAGAGCCTAGATATTTAGTATCTATTAAACAACCTATAGTTTTTAAATCTTCTGCTCATCCTGAGCTGGCGAAAGAATTTTTATCATATTTAATACAACCAGATAATTTAGGACCCTATATTAAAGGTAGTAAAGGTCGCTATTTTCCGATTATGCCTCAATTATGGGAAGACCCATTTTGGCATGACACAAAAGACCCTCATATTTCCGTAGCATCTCAACAGTTTACTGAAAGTCAAACTCATTTATTTGATACTTCTATAAACCATGCTTATTCTCAAGTACATTTAGAAAATATTTGGAGTAAGGCGATGCAGCAAGTTGTAATTGAAGGTTTATCACCAACTGAAGCAACAGACCAAGCTATTAAACGAATTAAAGAAATATTTTCTCAGTGGGAAAATAGGTAAATAGAATAATTTTAGAACTAAGTGATAATTATGAGACATAAATTTTTAGCTATAATATTGTTGTTTATAGTTAGTTTTATCTTAGTTACTTGTAGTGTAAATCAACCTCAAAATTCTATCCAAAAATCTCACTCAGAGGCAGTTTTAACAATTTGGTGGAACCGGGGATACTACCTAGAGCAGGATGAGGCTCTGAAAGAAGTTATTACTAAGTGGCAAGAAAAAACTGACAACAAAGTTGAACTTTTGTTTTTTAGTGAGGATAATATATTACAAGCCGCTATTGATGCTTTAGCAAAAGGTAAACCACCTGATATTCTCTTCTCTGAAAGAGCCGAATATACTTTAATTCCCCAATGGGCGTGGGAGGGAAAATTAGTTGATGTTTCAGAGGTAATTGAACCTGTCAAAAATTTATACGGCGATACTGCTCTAAAATCTGCTTATTTATATAATAATGTTGAGTCTAAATCTTCTAATTATGCTGTACCAATAATGCAGCAAAGTCTCCATATTCACTACTGGCATGATTTAATTCGTGATGCTGGTTTAGGTGAAGAAATACCGGAAAAATGGGATGATTTTTGGCAGTTTTGGCAGAATACACAAAAAGTTTTGCGTCAAAAAAATGACAGTGAAATTTATGCCTTGGGTTTGCCCATGTCTATTTATAGTACAGATACTTATGTGATATTTGAACAACTTTTCGAGGCTAACAATTTACAAATAGTAGATAAGCAGGGCAAACTACAACTAGATAAACCAGCAGTAAGACAAAAAATAATTGAGATTTTAGATTGGTATACTAACCTTTATAAAGATAGTTATGTCCCACCTAATTCAGTTAATTGGCTAAATTCTGATAATAATACTAATTTCCTCAATCGCGAGACTTTAATGACAATTAATCCAACTATGTCAATTCCTGGCTCTCAACAAGAAGATGAAGAAATTTACTTGAATCAAATGAGAACTATCAAGTTTCCAAATAATCCTAATGGAACAGAGCCTAGATATTTAGTATCTGTCAAAAAACCTGTAATTTTTAAATCTTCTGCTCATCCCAAATTGGCGAAAGAATTTTTATTATATTTAGTACAACCAGATAATTTAGGATATTACATTAAAGGTAGTAAAGGTCGATATTTTCCGATTATGCCTCAACTATGGGAAGACCCATTTTGGAGTGAAACAAAAGACCCCCATATTTCTGTAGCATCTCAACAATTTACTGAATATCAGACTCGTTTATTTGAGAATTCGATTAACCCTGCTTATTCTCAAATACATTCAGAAAATATTTGGACTAAAGCTATCCAAGAAGTGTTAATTGATGGTTTATCACCAACTGAGGCAACCGATATAGCTATTAACCGAATTAAAGAAATATTTTCTCAGTGGAAAACTCAGATTAGAAAATGATGTGGCAAAGCAAAAAATAAGGAAAGTAAACTATGTACTTTTGGAAAAAAAGCCTCCTAACTCAGATTGTAGGTTCTTTTTTGATCTTGTCACTGCTGACAATATCAATTGTCGGATATACGACTTTTAGTCAAGCACGAGCATCCTTAAAAGAATCAATATTTGAGCGCCTTAACTTTGCTGCTAAACTTAAAGAAAATGAGTTAAATCGTTGGGCATTAGATCAACGTAAAAATATCTTAGCGATGGCAGAATTACCAGAAATTAATAACCAAATCATACTTTTACTGACAAGCAAAAAATCTACACCAGAATATGAATCAGCTCAAACTTCGCTGCAAACTTCTTTAACATCTTTTGCCACTAATCTTGCCAGCTTACAAGAAATTTTTATTTTAACTAGAAGTGGCAGAATTTTAGTTTCTAGTAATCCTAGTAGTATAGGCAAATATCAACCTCTAGTGCAATATAGCGAAGTCACAAAAGCTCCCACAGATAACTTAATATCAAATTTTTATCCCTCTTCTGAAACAGGCCAACCTATGATTACTTTTGCTACCCCCATTCTAAATGAAAGTGGTAAGCAACTAGGAATGTTAGCTACTCATCTCAACTTGGAAAGAATTGATACTATTATTCGCGAGCAAGCAGGATTAGGAGAAACAGCTGAAACCTATTTGGTAGGGAATATTGGCAGTAGTTTGTCGAGGAGAAATGTATTTGTTTCAGCTACAAAATTTGGTTCTTATGAATTTCCTGATGGCATTCAAAGTGAAGCTATTAATGCTGCTATTGATGGTAATAATGGCAATGGGTTGTATATAAATTATAAAGGCGTGCCAGTCATTGGTGTTTATCGGTGGCTCAACTATCAAAACTTAGCATTATTAGCAGAAATACATCAAACAGAAGCATTTGCACCGGCCCGTCATCTTGCTATTTCAATTTTGCTAGTGGGCTTAATATTAGCTGCGGTAATGGCAGTGGGGATGTTGCTATTAGGTCATCAAATTGTGCGGCCAATTTTGGCGATCGCTCATACAGCCCAATTGGTAAGTAGAGGCGATCTAACTCAAACAGTGCCAGTCTTAACTCAAAACGAAATTGGTCTGCTTGCCCTCACTTTTAATCAAATGATTCAACAGTTAAAAATATCATATAAGCAACTATCTGATTACAGTCATATTTTAGAAATTAAAGTTGATGAAAGAACCCAAGAATTAACAGAAAAAAATCTGTATCTTGAACAAACTATGAAAAAATTAAAACAAACCCAAGCCCAACTAATTCAAGATGAAAAAATGGTAAGTTTAGGTCAATTAGTTGCAGGGGTAGCCCATGAAATTAATAACCCTATTAATTTTATCTATGGCAATATTAAACCTACCAGAGAGTATGCAGAAGATTTATTGGATTTACTCAACCTTTATCACGAATATTATCCAGAACCAGTAGATGAAATTAGAGACAGAGAAAAAATGATAGATTTAAATTTCATCCAAGCAGATTTCCCTGGTTTGCTTAATTCTATGGAGGAAGGTTCTAAAAGAATTAAAGAAATAGTTTTATCCTTACGCAACTTTTCTCGTCACGATGAATCTCGACAAAAACAAGTTAATATTCACGAAGGTATTGATAGTACTTTACTAATTTTGCAAAGTCGCTTGAAGCCTAAGGTAGGATATCCAGAAATTCAGGTGGTTAAAGAATATGATGATTTGCCATTAGTGGAATGTTTGGCAGGTCAAGTAAATCAAGTTTTTATGAACATAATTGCTAATGGCATTGATGCTTTAGAAATGTCTTGGGAACAATCACATTCTACATTTGATAATATTCAACCCTGCATTAAAATTCAGACTAAAGTTATCAATAAAGACTGGATAGCTATCTACATTACTGATAACGGAATTGGAATGCCTGAGTCAGTTAAAAACCGGATATTTGACCCATTTTATACAACTAAACCGGTGGGGAAAGGCACAGGTTTAGGATTATCCCTGAGTTATCAAATTATAGTTGAAAAACATAGTGGCAAATTTTACTGTAATTCTGTAGTTGGTCAAGGCACAGAATTCGCGCTAGAGTTGCCAGTTGTTTATAGTTATCAACCCCATGAACAAGAATAACTTTTTGTCAAAAAATCTTAATTTTTTTACTAATACTCAAAAAAACTAATTAAATTGAAGAATGTTTTAGGTAGTAGGTTTTATAGCAAGGGTGAAAAAAGATAGTTAAGAATAATCAGGAGAATTACAAGATTTGACATCAGATGTCTATTTAATTTTAAATCTAGCTCTTAAAAGTGAGATATTAAAAAAGGATATTCACTCTAATACATAATATTTAAGTTATTTATTCTGACTCCTGTAGGGGCAATTTCGGGTAGTCATGCTCGGCAAACATGTTTGCTCAGCATTCGGACCGAAATTGCCCCGACTAATTTCTAAAAAAAGCCTAACTATTTGTAGCACTTATTTATCCTCACTAACTGCAGTATAACTTTCCAATCTAGATTCGTTCGAAACATGATGATAGGCTGGTATCATTCCAATTAAAACGAGTGCTCCTAACAATTTCCATATTCTTATATCATGTCTCATTAAACAACTGTAATAAACAATCTTTCCCAAACCTCGTAGGGACGTTGCATGCAACGTCCCTACATTCGGTTAATTAATTAATCTTACTTAATATTAAACCTGTAAACATTTTTCTCTCTTCCAACAAAAATTATCTCCTCAAAATGTTATTCTGATACAAACAATTAATAATAAACTGCCCAAATAGTCACTTTCAAATTATAAATACTGTGCAAAATAAATCCCACCCCCAACCAAAACAACAAAAACTACCTAACCAAAGGTGGCTAATACATTCACAACAACCAGAAACAACCAGACAACTAGCCAAAACTTTAGAAATATCCCCCCTAATAGCCCAAACATTAATTAATCGTGATATTTCTACTATAGAACAAGCACAAGCATTTTTAGAAACAGAATCAATTAAACTACCCCCACCAATACAAGAATTTCCAGACTTAGATATCAGCCTCAACTTATTACAAACCACAATTTCCCAAGGACAAAAAATTGCTATTTGTGGCGACTACGATGCAGATGGGATGACAAGCACTGCCTTATTATTACGATCGCTCAAACACCTAGGAGCAAAAGTTGACTATGCCATCCCCAGTCGAATGCAAGAAGGTTATGGTATTAACCAACGCATTGTCGAAGAATTTCACAGAGAAGGAGTAAACCTCATCCTCACCGTAGACAACGGTATTGCCGCCTATCAACCCATTGCCAGAGCCAGGGAATTAGGTCTAAACGTCATTATCACCGACCACCACGACATTCCACCCAACCTACCACCAGCCAACGCCATCCTCAACCCCAAACTAATCTCAGAAACTTCTCCCTATCGCGGTGTCGCAGGAGTCGGAGTTGCCTATATTTTGGCAGTATCTCTAGCACAACGCCTCGGAAAACTTCAGGGTTTAACTAACCCACTATTAGAATTATTCACCCTCGGCACCATTGCTGACTTAGCACCTTTAGTTGGGGTAAACCGTCGCTGGGTAAAACGAGGGTTGCAACTTTTGCCTCACTCCCAGTTAGCAGGAGTGCAAGCATTAATTCAGGTGGCTGGTGTTAAAGCAAGTGAGCAGGGAAATATCAAACAAACCAATAATCAAAAATCTCTCAAACCCGATGATATTGGCTTTCGTCTCGGCCCGCGAATTAATGCAGTGGGGCGTATTGCTGACCCGCAAATTGTCATTGAACTTTTGACGACGGATGACAAAGAGGTGGCGAAAGCAAGGGCGATGCAATGCGAAGAAATTAATCAAACACGGCAACAGTTATGTGCAGAAATTGAACAAGAGGCGATCGCTTGGTGCGAGTCAAGTCAGATAAATTTACAGCAGGAAAGGGTTTTGGTAGTTGTGCAACCGGGATGGCATCATGGCGTTATTGGTATTGTGGCTTCCCGGTTGGTGGAGCGTTATGGGGTGCCGGTATTTATTGGCAGTTATGAGGAAGATGAAGAGCAAGACAAACAAGACGAAGATGTTGCTACGGATGCACAGATCGGAAAATTGCAGACAGATGAAATGGTGGAAGTTTCTGTTTCATCTCCCAAATTTTCCCCCACACCAACAATTCGCGGGTCAGCCCGTAGTATTCCAGAATTTCATGTTTTTGAGGCTTTACAATTTTGCGATAATTTATTAGGAAAATATGGCGGTCATCAAGCTGCGGGTGGTTTTTCTTTACCTGCGGAAAATTTAGAGAAATTTCGCTCTAGCTTGAGCGAGTTTGCTCATCAATGTTTAGAAATTAACCACCTGAAACCGTTAGTTACTATTGATGCAGAAGCAGAATTTCAGGAATTAAATTTTGATCTTTATCGTCAAATAGATTTACTTCATCCCTGTGGAATTGAAAATAAAGCCCCTGTTTTTTGGAGTCCGAATGTACGAATTTCTGAACAGAAAATTGTCGGCAAAGGGCATATTAAATTAACCTTAATTCAAGGAGAAATAATTCAGGCGATCGCTTGGCGTTGGGGTGATTATTTTCCTTTGCCCTCGGTTGTAGATATTGCTTATCAATTGCGCGAAAATACTTGGAATGGTCAGACTAATCTTCAGTTAGAATTAGTGGGTATACGTTTGCCAATAGAAATTTCTACTAACCAAGCAACTTCACCTAAAAAAGCAGAATTTTCTTACAGTAGTCGCCCCTATACTTGCAGTATTTCTCAAGTGGGAGATGTGCAAGAGTTGAGAATTAGAAATTCTCGTGGTGAAGTTTTAGCAATTCAACAGGGGAAAAAAATTGGTTTGTTAGGAAAAAGTCGCAAGGATGCCAAACAGGTAGATGTTTCTGAATCTCGTTTTTATCATTTAATTAAGGCAGCTATGAATGCTTTAGAATTAGCAGAAAAAAAAAATTAATAGATACACAAAATTAGTTGATTCTACCAGAAGATGACAAAACCCAAAACTTAGAGCAAAAATTAGAATGCTGACTCAGGAGTTGAGTTATTTCAGTTATCAAAAATCTGGCTTTACCTGAATTTGATATTTCTAAATACTATCAGCTAGAGTGAATTCTCAGTATTTAAGTATGTCAGAAAAAATCAAAAATTTTCCTTTAATATCGAATCAGATTATACAGTTACCCTGATGCACTACCTTCCCTTAATCCAGACTTTCTCTGGAAAACCTTATAATTACCAGAAAAAAAAGGTTAATAGATACAGAAAATCAGTTCAATTATCAAAAATATGGCTTTACCTAAATTTGATATTTTTCAATACTATCAGCTAGAGTAAATTCTCAGTATTTAAGTATGTCAGTATCTCAGAAAAAAGCCAAAATTTCCCTTTAATATCGAATCCTGTTATACAGTTACCCTGATGCACTACCTTCCCTTAATCCAGACTTTCTCTGGAAAACTCCTAGATAATTTCCACTGTTAAATCCTCGCTTTATCCTAACTACTAACTCGGAGACTCCGCTCATCATACAATAACGCCCTGACTCGGATTCGAGCTTAGTCAATCCTTTTATTTTTAAACAGAAGTAATTGTTAATTGTTAATTGTTGAAACCAGTCCTTAACTCTTAGGTAAAAATCCTGTTTTATTATCTGCTCAATCGCAAACCTTTAACGATGAAATTTGTCAAAAAATGGAAATGCTTAAAATCAGATTATATATATGAGAACTTTTCTTTTAACAAACAAATCACTCCTACAGACAAATATTTCATCGCTTCATTTCTACAAAACTGGGAATATTCTTTAGCTTAATAGTTAGTTATAACAGGTGGAAATATCTGCCACGAGAATTGAGGAAATTAATTAACTCCGGAAATTCTCACCCATGCAGAAAATTATTTACAGCAGATTGGAGGTTAATGTGGTAGAGCTAACCGAGTGAATATATCTCCCCATCTCCCCATCTCCCCATCTCCCCATCTCCCACACTCCCCATCTCCCACACTCCCCATCCTCCCATCTCCCCAAAACCTAAGCCGAGGGAAGTTCTCAGTAGAACATCTCTCGACTTACCATGAAACTTTAAATTTTGTCAATAAAATTACATATCGCCACCGCGAAGTGCCAATAGTACAATCACTACCGGGCCCGCAATCACAACCATGGCCAGCATGATCAGTTGAGCAATAGTTTCAAAATTGATGCTGCTGAAAAAATCAGTTAAAAACCCCATGTTTCCTCTAGGACTTAATTAAATGGATATTGAACTAGAAAACCGTCTTTCATTCTACCAAGCGATCGCCTTAATAATTTAATAAATTTTACAAAACTCAATAATCTGCTCTGTTATGATTAAGAGGGCCTTTGTATGAAAATCAGTCCAAATCAACTATTATTTAACTTTTGAATTAAAAAAATGGCTACTTGGCAGTGTGTAAAACAGTGCGGTGCTTGTTGTTACTTAGACCCAGCAGAGCGTCCAGAATTAGATGAATATTTATCCCCAGAAGAACTAAAGCATTATTTGAGTTTAGTTGGGGCAGATGGATGGTGTATTAATTACGACCATTTAAACCGGGAATGCCGTATTTACCAAGATAGGCCCCGTTTTTGTCGAGTCCAAGCAGATACGTTTAAAGAATTTTACGGCATTGAGCCAGAAGAACTCAATGAATTTGCCATAGACTGTTGTCAGCAACATATTGGAGATATGTACGGCGATCGTAGCCTCGAAATGCTTCGCTTTAATCATGCAGTAGGGATTAACTCAGGCTTTCAGAGGTGACAAAACACAGTAGGTTGACATATATCACAATTGTCTGAAATAATAAAGAGGATTTAAAAAATCTATACCTTTAGTAAGATTAACTGTGAAAATTTCCTCTGAATCTTTCCAGCCCGTGACTACCTTCAGCGAAAATACACCCAAACCTCAACTTGCTTTAGAACAAACAGACATTTCTGAGAATGTAAACTTGCAAGTTAGCTCAGAAACAGGTCAACTTTTACCCCCTATTTCTGAATCAGCAAAGAAGCTTGCAAAAGCACAAAAATCTGGAGCTTGGGCAGTTTTTACCTCTACTTTTATAACTATATTTTTAGCAGAAATTGGCGACAAAACTCAGCTCACCACTCTGCTAATGACTGCCGAATCAAAATCTCCTTGGATAGTATTTGCAGGTGCAGGTAGCGCATTAGTAACTACAAGTTTATTGGGGGTATTATTGGGGCGATGGTTGGCTAGTCGTCTCTCTCCCAAAACTATAGAAAGAGCGGCAGGAATTATATTATTACTAATATCTTTTACTCTAGTTGCAGAAATTTTCTACGAATATTTTAAAGGTTAAGCCATGATTTATCGATTCATTAATAATTATTTGGCAAACATCCTTTAACTATCTACAAAATTCACTATTCATCTTGCTTTTATTTTTCTTACTTATTAATTATGAATTGGCAACTTTTAGGTCTAAGTTTTATCGCAGTATTCTTATCCGAATTAGGAGATAAAAGTCAATTAGCAGCGATCGCTCTTGGTGGCTCGTCAAAATTTCCCAAGGCAGTATTTTTTGGTACGGCCGGAGCGTTATTATTAACTACTTTTTTAGGAGTTTTAATCGGGCAAGGAGTTGCAGAAGTTTTACCGACAAATATAGTAAAAATCACTGCAGCAATTGGATTTGCAATTATGGGTATTCGCCTGTTATTGCCTGTTGATGAAGAAATAGAAGAATCAGAAAATAATTAGGGCTTACAGATCTAATCTAAAAGCATTGACATATAGCAATCCTAAATCATTTGTGTATAAAAATCTTACCGCTTTTAGGGAACAGGGAACAGGGAACAGGGAACAGGGAACAGGCGGGAGTTCCAGCTTTTTTATCTACTTTTTGATTTGTCACAACCTATTTAGGATTGCTATATAAAGACAAGTGCCTTTTTGGGTTCAAAAAAAGTGCGCCTGTTTCAGTCATTAACGCTCATGCATGGAGCGTATTTTAGGCGCATAGTTGGGCAAATAATCTTGGGTAAAAAAATCGTAGGGGTAATTTCCTCTGGAATGCTGCGCAAACATGAATTACCCCTACGGTGTTTCGATTAAGTTGATTTAATCTCAAAGCAATTTAATTTTGATTTCGATAACACCAACCCAATAAAGTACCGCCAACAACTAATTTAATTATTTCTAATACCCAATAACCGCCGTGCATTTGATTCATCGCAGTGGGTACTTCTTTTACCGACTCAAACAAATTCAAATTAATTCCTAAAGCAGTCATCTGAGGAGTTAGACCGTAAGTATCAATTAGAGCGATCGCCAACAATACTACAGAAAATATAATTGCTGTGTTATTTTTAATTAAATTATTGGGCGTAGCACTCAAAACTAATAAACCTGTTAACCCCAAGCCAGCACATAATAACTCAACTCGGTTAAACACAGAAAAGATCATCGAACCTGCTACCGCAAAATCAGGCCCACTCATCATGCCCGAAGCATACATAGTAGGCATAATTACTAGGTCTAAAATTACGCAGGCGCTTAACCAGAAACCTAAAGTCAAACAAACAATAGTTTGCCAACGTTGTTGATTAGATTCCAGATTGGGCGAAAAAGTTGCCATAGATTTTTACCTTTTAAAATTAAAATACATCCTATCGCTATATTTTTAGCTTAACGAAAATTTTGCTCAATTAGTATTAAGTATTTTTACAATCTGTTTTTGACTAAGAATTGTAAAAATACTAGAAAAACAAGAGAAAAATATGTTACTTAACAATGCTGAAAATCTAAAATAAATCTAATGACAAAAATGTTAATCAAATATTAATCAATCGTTGCTTCACCACACCTGCTAAACCATCCATAGGCACCTTCACCTGTTCGCCAGTGCGCAAATCTTTCAAACTACACATATTAGTTGTAGCTTCCTCCGAACCAATAATCACACAAAAAGGAATTTTTTGCTTATCAGCTCGTTGCAGTTGCTTACCCATCCCACGACTATCAAAACTCGTAATCACATTTATCCCACTACGGCGCAACTTCTGAGAAACATCCAAATAAATTGGCATCAAATCTTCCTGCATATTTACAACCATAACAGTCGCTGGAGTAGGCGCAAAAGATTCTAAAATACCCGCCTTTAACAAACGACTCATTAACCTGGTCAAACCAATAGAAATACCAACTCCCGGCATTTTCTCCCCAATAAACATTCCCACCAACTCCTCATATCTACCTCCAGAACAAATACTTCCCAAAGCCTCATGTCCGATTAAAGTAGTTTCATAAACTGTACCTGTATAATAATCTAAACCCCTAGCTATAGATAGATCGATACAAAAATGTTGTGCTGAAACCCCCAAATTTCGCACACCAGAAATAACCGTTTCTAACTCAGAAACTCCCGTACTTAAAACCTCAGAATTATCCAAACTTTCCGTCATACTTTTCAATTTATCTAAAACATCATCAACCCCACCCTTAATATTAGTAAATTCCCAAACTTTCGCCACTTGAGATTCAGACAAACCAATATCTTTCAGAGCTTTTTTCACCTTAGCTTCGCCAACTTTTTCCGCAGTATCAACAATCCGAATACAAGTAACAATATTATCTGCGGATACTCCCACAGACTCAAAAAAACCAGTCAGTACTTTGCGGTTATTAATTCTAATTAAAAACTCACCAATATTAACCGCCTCAAAAATTTCCGCAATAATCGCTGGAATTTGAGCATCATATAATAAACTTAATTTTCCCCGACCAACAACATCAATATCACATTGTCGGAACTGTCGAAAACGACCATCTTTTGCCCGTTCCCCTCGGAAAACTACATCCATTTGATAGCGGGCAAAAGGAAAATTTAGTTCATTCAAATGTCTAGCAATATAAGCAGCCAAAGGAACAGTTTGGTCAAATTTCAAAGCTCTTTCTTCCGAGCCACTATCTCCAGCCTGTTCTTTTTCAGCTAAACGATTTGGAGGTAGAATAGGAGATAAACCATAAACAATATTATCCCCTTGATTTCCTTTTGCTTGTAAAACTTCTAAACGTTCAACTGCTGGAGTTTCAATTGGTGTAAAACCGTAGCGTTCAAACACCTGACGAATAGTGTCAATTAAATACATTTCCAATCGTTTTTCACCTGGAAGAAATTCAGGAAATCCACTCGGACAACTATAATTAATTTTATCTGCTTTTCCCATTTTTTTTTGCCTTATTAATTTAGATTTAAGTAGGTCGGCATAAATAAACGCATAATGTGGGCAATGCCAAATCAAGCTAAAACCTTTGTACACATAAATACATTTTTATGAATTGCCTACCCTACAACGATAATTAATTTTATCTGCTTTTCCCATGTTTTTCACCTCATTGATTTAAATTTAGATTTATCATAAATAAACCTGCTAACTGCCTTAATTTAATCTAGGTATTAGCAGGTAATTATTATACTGAAAAAATAACCATTGCCATATGTTTTTATATGAAATCTGGTTATACAATTATCGCACTTTCTAATTCCACTCAATGCAGACCTTCTGTCGGAATACCCCTAGATAATTTCCACTCTCATCCTTCCTTTCTCCTTTTTCCTTTCTCCTGAATTCTGACTCCTGAATCCTCAATTATAAGATAACTAATTACCAGTGGATAATTGACAATTGATAATTAAATTAATTAATCGGGTTGAAAGCCTCTGAGAATAATTGATAATTAATAGATCGAGGTTGAAAGCTTTCCCGAATAATTAATAATTGCTGCAGAAATAATTATCCATTATCAATTGTTCAAGAGGTAATTATCAATTATTCATTATCAATTGTTGAACCAGATACTAACTATATTACTTCTTCTTACCACCACCAAACAAACCTCCCAAAAAACCACCACCCTTATCTGGCTTATTTTTAGGTTTATTGCCAGAACTTTTACCAGTTGCAGCTTGTTCTAATAACTTTTTCACCTCCAAAGCTTTCGGATCTTGAGGATTTAATCCCAAAGCTTTCTTAACTTCAATCTTCGCCATTGTACCTTGATTTTGTTGTAAATAACACAACCCTAATAAAGCATGACAACGACTATGATTTGGCTCAATTTTTAAAGCTCCTTTCAACTCCAAAGTTGCTTTAGCATAATTTTTAGCAGATATCAATGTTTCAGCCCTGTTGCAAGCCTGTTCCACATTAGCATTTTGACGTGATGGCTTGGCCGATGCGGGATTTACAGAATCTCCAGACGACTTAACTGGAGGCGGTGGAGGCGGTGGGGGTGGCTTTGTGCCACCTACTGGTGGTTTCCGTAGTAAATATGCTAAATTAAGTTCACTAATTTCCTCTATAATAGCCAAACTTTTGTCAACAGATTCATATTGGCCAGTTGCCAGCTCTTGAAGAGCCACTTTATAAATTTGCTGATAATCTCCGGCCCTAGAAATTTGTTTAGCAGTATCGGTTTTAAATTTAATCTGACTGCGTTGTTGGGTAACAGTTTGACTAAGTTTTCCCAAGATGACCGAATGTTCGGCGCGATCGCTCTCTTTCGCAAATTTATCATAAGCCGGACTCACCAACTTAGATAACAACTGATTAGCCAACTCCTTATCCCCCTCACTTTCAAAAGGGCAGGTATCAGGATGCAAGCGACGCGCCACTCGAATATAACGTTTACGAATTTCACCAAATTCTGCATCTAGGGAAACCCCTAAAATTGCATGATGATCTGTAAAATCAAATTTAAATAATCCTTCTGTAAATTGAAAAGACATAATCAAAATTCTCCCTGACCAAGATTCCACTTACTCCAATTTAATCTTTTTAACTAGCAGTTGCACCCCAAGTAGCCAGAGGCGGAGTTTCAACCAAAGCCTTACTCATCAAATCGTGAATTTTGCCATTAGTAGCTAAAATTTTGCCCGACTTAATATCAAAAGAACTACCATTGTAGGCACTAACACTACCTCCTGCTTCCTCGACCAACACCACACCAGCAGCTATATCCCAAGGAGATAAACCCCTTTCCCAATAACCATCCGCACGACCACAGGCAACAGAAGCCAAATCCAAAGAAGCAGAACCAGAGCGTCTAACCCCTTGAGTTAAATTACACATTTGGCAAAATTCGCCATAGTTATTGTCAGTAGTTTCCCGGCGATCGTAAGCAAAACCCGTAATGACAAGACTTTTCTCCAATCTAGTAGTAGCAGAAACCTGAATTGGCTTCCGGTTACGAGTAGCTCCCAAACCCTTAGCAGCTTGAAACAGTTCATCCAAAATGGGATTAAATACTGCCCCCACCTGTGGTATCCCATCAATTAATAGCCCAACCGAAGAAGCAGAAAAAGGATATTGGTGAGCAAAATTTGTCGTACCATCTAAAGGGTCTATTGACCACAAATATTTACTTGTGGTGTCTCCCAACTCTCCCGACTCTTCGGTGAGAATACCATGTTGTGGCAGATGTCGTTGTAATACTTTGACGATCGCCTCTTCTGCAGCTTTGTCAGCCTCAGTGACCAAATTTCCAGGGCTGCCTTTTTCTTGAATATCTTTTAAGTTGCCCCAATAAGACATCAGCACCGCACCCCCTGCAAGAGCAGCCTCCGTAGCAATATCTAGGAAAATTTGTAATTCTTCTGTACTCATAAAAAATAGTTGACTCTTATAAACCCAGCAAATTGGATGATTTGGCAGCTTGTTTTCAGTTAACAATAGTCAATAGTCAATAGTTCAGATAGATTTAGTTCAAAAGTTTCAATAATTTTAGGCAATAATTTAACACTAACTTGTTGACATCCTCTGGGTCGTGAACGGACGGAGATTCCTACCGAACCTTAGTTCCTCGGCGGGGTGAATTAGTATAACTCCTGACTACTGACTACTGACTACTGACTACTGAATTTAAGATTTTGACTCCGAAATTGGGCTGGAGCTTCACGCATTGGTTGTTCCGGGTTCCAGATACCCAACCCCATCAGTCTAGCCTTTTCTTGAGCATTAGCAAGACGTTCTATATATTTAGTATTAGAAAAATCAGGATCTGCCAAGGCCAAACCTTGGGCGACCATATATTCATTGACCAGCATCTTACCCAGCCAAACATAACCTAGTTGGCGACCGAACTTATCTTTCTCCTGAATATCAGACTCCAATAATACCTCTTGTCCCAAAGTTAAATGTTCTAGCTCCGTTTTGGCTTGTTGTCCCCACGGTTGTTGTCTGATATCTGGTGCAGAAATCCCTAACAATCGGATTGGTTCTAGTATAGGTACAGCAGCAGAGCGATCGGCAATTTCAATAGTTTGTCCACTGACTACCCTTTCTACTTTGATAGTTTTCCCAGACCGTAAGTTTGGATTTTGGCAAGCTGTTAAAAATATGCACGCCACTAGTAGATAAATTGTTCTAATCTTCATCCAAAGGCAACCCAACTTTCACCCTTCCTTTACCAAAGTAGCGCCCAAATTGAAGTTCATACACTTCATCTTCATCCTGTGTTTCTACTTCTAAATCTGAACGAGCATAGCTGACACACAAAAGAGCATAACCCTGTTTTTGTAATTCCAAAGATAGGCCCATTGCTTCTGGTTGATGGAGGTCTCCCGATTTTACTCTGACTGCACAGGTCGTACAAGCTCCATTACGACAGGAAAATGGTAGTTCCACTCCTTGATTTTCAGCACTGTGGAGAATGTAACGGTCTTCCGGCACCTGGACTGTATGATAGCTGTCTGTCTGGCGATCGTATATGCGAATCTGATGAAAAAGGGTCATAATAATTAAACTTAGGTTTATGCATTAGACTGTCTAAAGCAAAACGTTACCTAAGAATCTATCTTAGGTGATATGGGCCTAAAATCAAAGAAAATATTTTTTCTGTTGAGGGGTTGTAAAATCTAATATAACTCTGCTAACATAGTTGAATTGTGAGTAAATTTTATATTTGCTCTTGAAATTGAATATTTTTGCCCCCTGGAGAGGTGGCCGAGTGGTTGAAGGCGCAGCACTGGAAATGCTGTTATGGGGTGACTTATACGAGGGTTCGAATCCCTCCCTCTCCGTTTAATTCTAAATATATATAACCTTAGTTTAATGCTTTAACTAAAGTATTGACCACCAACCCAATTTCTGAGGATGGGTTATTTTTTTCCTGTTGATATACTGGATAATGCGATCGCGCTATGCAGCAGAATCTTTATCTCCCGTTTCTTTAGCAAAGAATAATTCAACCGCTTCAACAAATAAATCATTTCTACTACATCCCCTTTTTTCAACTTGCTCTGTCATCCATTCATCCAAGGCCGGAGGCAAACGTACCCCACGAGACTTACCTCTCTTCTCTGAATAAGGGGTTCTGAAATGACCATTTTCATCTCTATTGCTATGACACAGCTTGAATCCAGTTAAACTTTTGTCCATTTCTTTGTCCTCTTTTTTTTGTTAAGTTTTAGACAGCATTTTCCTCGACATTTATCGACAACTGTGGACAAAATGTATAGGTATAACCGTCTTTTTTATGTACAACCTTTAATTTGCTCACATGAACACTTTTTGCTTTTTGTCCTGGCACTGTAAAGTTAAAACTATTCGATTTTGAGCGAGGATTAACTCTACCTACAAGTCCCGTTTCAATATTCAATGCTAAATCTCCACTATTCCAACCTTTGATTGGTTTGAGTGGGTTGTATCTTATGGGATAGCCGTATTTATTTACCGCAGCTTTTTGCCTACCTCCTTGGCCCTTGCAAATTGCTAATATTGCCTGTCTGGTTTGGAAATTTAACTTGTCAACAACACCTACACAAGCTGCATCTATGCAGTGTGCTTTTGGTAGCTCTTGTTTGATGCGGTTAAATTTAGTCCGACCTCCACTTGCTGTCTCAACTTCTAATCCCATTGTTTTGAGAGTGTTAAACAATTTCCACCTAGTAGAGTTAACTGCTGCTGCATCTTTTAAGGATGCTTTGGCTTGATTACCTATTCGCTTTAATAACTCTGGTTGACCAGACAAAAAATCTTTAACATCTTGATTGCCTTTGGCTTGATTGCACTTGGTACAGGCTAAAGTTAGGTTGCTAGCGCGGTCTGAACCTCCTTTTGACTTGGGGTAGATATGTTCAACCTCCAAGGGTGTGTCTGTTTTTCCACAATAAACACATTTTCGATGCCATTTTTCCAGTAGATACTCTCTCAATTCATAACCCGCCAATTCTCCTTGCTGATACTCAGTACCAGAAATTTCTGGATTTTGTATCAATTGAGTATCAAAGCGAACCAGTTCCATTGAGATTGATTTTACAGGAGAAAACTTAATTAATCGTTTGACCCAAGTCATAGTAGTTTCGACTCTGTGCATCAGAGAGGGTGCTAACCAACCAGTGGGCTTCTTTTTGTTAGGTAATCCTGGTTTACGGTATCTGAGGTTTTTTGTCCTTCTAGCTCTCCTTCTGTGAGAACGTTTGGAGAGTTTTTCTGATATTAGGGAACCTCGATGTTGGATTTCTAGCATCCATATAACCTTGTTTCCAACCAAAAGAGCCATCCCTGTACATTTTGAGCCTGGGTCAATCTTTAGAGTTAAAGTTTTTTCTACAGCTTTTACAGCTTTTTTGAGAATCAAAGTAAACGGAAAGCGTCGCCAGACAGCAGCTCGGCCCGAATTTAACAATCTGCGAGCAACAGAAGGTTTGCAAGGTTGTAATGGTTTTTTGTTTGTATCTATGACGAAAACGAAATTAGTATTAGACATTGTGGTGTCTAGTCCTTTTCAGTAAAGTGTTCCTCGATTATGTTGGCCAGGCTTGTTCATGCTCTAAACACTATCGGTATCAAACCCACTTCCGATTGGCGTACTTTAACGCTGTCCTTAATTTAGAGCGACCAGCACATAAGCTGGAGTTCACTTATGGTGGTCGTGACCTGCCAACGTAGTCAGTTAAGACTTAATCTGCAACCTTTGAGAGACAACCTTAGAAATGTCTATGGTTGGCTAGGTTTTTCAAAGGTGCTTGTATTTTATCTGTTTCTATGGCCTCGTTGACTGGATAATAAGTTAAAATTATCTTTTCCTAGTCAAATATTAGAATATTTTGATTCATATAAATATAACTTTACGGAGTCAACTACGCTAGAGTATAAATAATGTTAGGGATTAAAAGCCGACAAAAGCCAAAGGGACACCACACATGGTTAGCAGCCTTGAGAGTGATGTCCCATCCCTAACTAAATTAGTTAAAGGAATATAACCTCATTAGTTAAAGGAATATAACCTCATGTTACCTAAATCTGAGCAAATTGAAAAGCAACAACAATTAGTCAACATTTTAGAAGCTCAACTAAAACAGGCCAAGACAAGACTCTCTAAGCTAGCAAAAGTCGATTCTAAGGTTGAAAGTCTTGTCGCTCAACTAGAAACAATCTTGGCAGAGCATCAAGATTATCGGCAAGTAGTGAGCGATCGCCTCAACTTAAATACAAAACCAGAACCCATACTAGTACCAGTAAGAATTGAGATTGAATCACTTGAAGAAACTTTGGAACAAATCCCACAAACATCACCACCAAGCGATATTCTCAAACCACAAGAAGAAGAACAGAAAAATGTCACACTCACAACTGAGACAACTAAACTACCCAAATCTACTGAGGAAATAGAACAGCTCAAAGCCGATTTATTCCCCCCATACCCCAACACTCTTCAAGCTCACGCAGCAGATAAGCCAAAAGAATCAACTGTGGAGCGACTCTTAACCCAGATGCTTTGTTGCAAGACAAAAAAAGAATTAGAACAATTCAAGGCTGAAATAGGTGAGGAGAAGGCTAAGACAATCTGGAAAACTCTCACAAAGAAGCAGAAGACTCAAATTATTGAAATCTGCAAATCAAAGCCAAAACAAGCAGAACCCACCCTAAAAGAGCGGGTATCAGCCTTACAAACTGCAAACAGCAGCCAATCAAATCAATCAAGCAAAGACGAGGTAAAAGACTATATAGCTAACGTCAGCACCCCGCTCTGAAGAGACGGGGCTTCGTGCTTCGTTAATTTAGATATGCTGACCCGGCTAAGTGCTTCGCGCACTACGTTTTTTAAGTCATAACACCTACGAATGCCTCGCCAGTTCGTAGCTCTGTTGTTAATCGTTAAACAATCCTACGAGGGGTAAGATAGTGCGGTTAATGTAAAAAGCCTAGAAAACATTGCCAAGGCGAACGTTACCCTAGAAATAGGAGTTTTTGATGAATAAAAATGCAGTCTTTGTACTGGACACAAATAGAAAACCTTGCAACCCAGTACACCCGGCTGTTGCTAGAAAATTGCTAAAGCAAGGCACAGCTGCAGTATTTGGCAGGTATCCATTTACCATTATTTTGAAAGAGGAATTGAAAGATGAAACCAAGGAATTAAGGATAAAAATCGACCCTGGTGCAAAAACAACAGGGT
>JBARXI010000598.1:0-5829 GCA_049647275.1 Microcoleaceae cyanobacterium | reverse complement strand
CCGTTATATGGACTAGCTTTACCTTTTACCTTTATATGTCTAACTATTGGTGTACTAGCATGAGTTTTTAACTCCATTCCATCCTCGGTACAGAAACACCAATTCCGATTTCCTACTGTTCTCCAGTATTTATCTATATTGATTTGACCGTTTTTCCCTCTGTAAGATGCCCAAGCTCTGAGTTTTTCATAAACAAGATGATCCAATTTGCTGAATATTTCTTGACTTATTACGGAAGAGTAATAGTTGGACCACCCGCGAATAATTGGGTTCAGCTTGCTTATTAATGCAGCTTGTGGGGCAGTCTTGTGGGCTTCTATTACTTCGCTGATGTGTCTCAAGTGAGCTTTGACTTTCTTCTTAGAGGGTTTGATTAATGTCTTAAAACCTAGTTTATTTCCTTTTGTATTCTTTGCAGCTCTGTAGTTTCCTACTTTATGCTGTTGAATATGGAATCCTAAAAACTCAAACCCAGTTTCTCCTTCATAAGTTTCGAAGGTGTGGGTTAATTTTGTTTTGCTAGGCTTTAATTCCAATCCCATGTCACTGAGCCACTCTTCGATTATGTTTTGGCAGTCTTTAATTACGTCTAGATTTTCATGTATAATCACGAAGTCATCTGCGTATCTAGTTAGGCTCAAGGCTTTTTGATTATGCATTTTTATACCTTTTAAAGTACTTGCATATTCCTTAATCCGCTTTTCCATACCATGTAGGGCGATATTTGCCAGTAGAGGTGAAATTGTTCCCCCCTGTGGTGTACCCTCATAAGTAGGAAGAAAGACTTCCTGATCAATAACTCCTGCTTTGAGCCATGATTTTATTTGTCGGCTCAAGGTAGGGTATGTATTGATCTTTTTGAGCAGAGCTTTGTGGTTAATACGGTCGAAACATTTTGATATATCCGCATCAAGCACGTATTTGGCTTTTTGTTTGATGCTATTAAAGATTGATTCTATAGCATCGTGACATGAGCTCCGGAAAAGACCATAACTGTTTGGCTCAAAGCGTGCCTCCCATTCTGGTTCTAACGCTTGTTTTACAAGTGTTTGCAAGGCGCGGTCTTCCATTGTTGGTATACCTAGCGGTCGTAACTCGTCACTGTTGGATTTTGGAATCATTACCCGCCGTGTGGGTTTGGATTTCCCAGTGACATTCAGCCCATTAGTCAAAGTGAGACGTTGCTTTGGGGTCAGCTTTTTAATACCGTCCACACCTGCCGTCTTCTTACCTTGATTATCTTGGGTAACTTTTCTTACCGCTATGGCCCTTGCTGACCTTGACCTAATCAGGGTCTTCTGAAGCTTGCGTACTGCTTTGACATCGCCACGCTCACTCGCTCGAAATATTCTTTTTTGCAACTTAAAGGTTAATCTCTGAGTTTTACGCCAGTTGATATCCTTCCATTCCACCATCAGATTACTCTGTGTTTTAGACTTGTTCATTGTTACTCTGATTATTTCTTTGGAGTTACCGTGAGTACGTCAGCATATCCAATCCATTACAAATTGGCATTGGCTTCTTACTCAATCCCACCCTTATATAACTTGCAGTTAGCACCTACTGGACATCGACCAATTCCAGAGATATATAGGGGTTACTTCGTTCCGATTACACATTGTCTTAAGTCTTTAGTGTGATGCTATCCACCGGGTTTATTTGGTAATGCAATAGGTCGAGATCATAATCGCCTATACCTTATCCTTACCTTTTTGGCTTGGCCTTAAACAGTCGTTGTGGCCATCAGTAATAACGATGGTTCGGACACATCTTTGCTTTTGCTACACATGGACTCTTGCTCGACAGTTACCGTATTCGACTAACAGTAGTCTGTCTTTTGTCCCCGCTTTACCAATAAGGTTGCTGGTCTTATTGATAGGGGTCATGCTTTCACTCTTGCATTGAGAGGGAGGACTTGCACCTCAAGTGTAATCAGTTGTTACAGCAGATGAGCTGTACTAACCGTCCCGCTTACCTTTCGGCTTGCTTTAGGTTAAACGAATCGCACATGAACAATTACTTTAATATCGCCAATTTTAGATAATTTAACTTTGTTATTTACAAAATTATGTTGTTTAAATTGAGCATAAGTAAATGTTTTGTATTGACCTTTCCCTTTAAATCTAGGCTTACCAAAACGTTTACCATACTTATCTGCTTTAAGCCATCTTTGAAAAGCTAAATCAACTCTTTTTGGTACTTCTTGTAATACTTGACTATGTATTTCTTTGTACCAAGGTCTATCTATTTTTAATTGAGTTAATGATGCTTGCTGACTAAATCTTGTTGGTTGCTCTTTTGATTTTGGTAAATGGCAAACCAAAGGACAAGCATTTATAGGGCAACGATTTCTCTCCCACCAATCAAATCTTTCTGCTAACATATAGTTATATTGGCATCTCAACATTTCTAAAGTCTTATCTATTTTTTCAGACTGTTCTTTTGTTGGACGTAATTTGTATTGGTAGGCTAATCTCATTTTTATTCTCTTTATCGACCACATTTATATTATAATCTATTGTGATAATTTTGGGTAGCCATAATGAAAATAAATAGATTAAATATAAGAATGAGTAAAGAAAGATTAGATAAATTAAGATTATATGCAGTAAAAAGACAAAAAACAATGACTCAAATAATAAGTGATTTTATAGACAGTTTGCCAAATGATGTCAAAGATAAACGATTTGAAGTTGATAGAATTGTAGAAAAATAACGCATTCATCCCGACACAAAATAAATTATGGTGCGGGACTTCTGCTAAAAGACAAGTTAAGTACAACCTCTCTAGTCTTGCTTGGTGTGTTGTTTTCCGGATATTTAAAATTTGCTACAATTATCCATATTTTTAGGGTATTATAAAAAACTTGGTTTAAAACCGGATTTGTTCTGAATAACCAAAATACTCTCTTGCCCGTAAAATATGAAAAAGCTGAAAAATTTAGCCCTAAATTTAGGATTGACAGTTGGTACATTGGTATTTGCTGTAGGAGTGGCTGAAATTGGATTAAGAATAGCAGGAGTTGAACATCCCCCACCGCCTAGAATGGATGAGGAAACAGATCGAAAATCTCTCTATAGTTTGAAAGACCCTTACCGCGGTTGGGCAGGAAATCCTAATGCGACTGCACCATGGACAGGTGAAGGCATACCTTCAGAATTAAAAATGAATAGTGCAGGATTTCGCGATCGCGAACGCAGCAAAACCAAACCGGAAAATGGTTTGCGAATTGCTTTATTGGGAGATTCATTTACTGAAGCTGTTCATGTAAAACTGGAGGATACTTATGGTGCAATTATGGAAGAAAAATTGCAAGAATGTCCTGTTTTTAAAAATAGGGAAATTGAAGTTTTAAATTTTGGCGTACAGGGTTATAGTACTGCCCAAGAATTGATGGTTTTACGACATCATGTTTGGGATTATTCGCCAGATTTAGTAATTTTAGCTTTTTATGCTGGTAATGATATTAGAAATAATTATCGCCCATTGGAACACGACCATTTACGCCCCTATTTTGTCTATGAAAATGGTGAACTTGTGGAGGATATGTCGTTCCGGGATTTAAAACTTTGGCAGAGAGACCGCTACGCATTTTCTATTGTTGATTTTATGCCATTCTGGTTAGTACAAAATTCTCGGATTTTACAGTTAATTAGAAAGGTTGATATTGATGCTAAACGTCGTCAGTTTGAGAAAGATTATAGTGCAATTAATATTGCTTTTTATGAAAAGCCAAAACCTAATTCTGATTGGGAGGAAGCTTGGAAAGTAACGGAAGGTTTGCTTAAGTTGATGCGGGATGAAGTATATGAAAAAGGGAAGGATTTTTTGTTAGTAACAGTGAGTGATTCTCATCAGGTGCTTCCTGATATTTCTCTGCGTGATGGTTTTAGAAATTCTCTTGATTACCCCAACTTATTCTATCCAGATGAGAGATTAAGAAAGTTTGGTAAAGAGGAAAATATCTCTGTTTATAATTTGGCTGGACCTATTTGGGATGAAGCTAAAAAGACTGGTGAATGTTTGCACGGTTTTGATAATGGGATTCCCTGTGGCGGTCACTGGAATGTTGCAGGTCATAAATTTGTTGGGGAAATACTGGCAAATAACTTGTGTCAGCAGTATACTATTAAGCTGAACGATCGGGAAAAAACTAATTAAGATTAGGGAGAAATTTATAACTGAGAGGATGTTAATAAGTGATGAAAAATTTTAAATGGATGAAAGGAATTAGTACGGGGTTAAGCATAGTTGCCATTAACTTAGTATTAGCTTTTATTGGTTTAGAAGCGGTATCCTTGGGATTTTATTTTTCTCAGGAAAAGCAGTTATTTTATACAAGAGAAAATACTATTTCAAAAATTAGAGAAGACTTGGAAAAAACCGGTACGAGACTCGGTGGAGGTTTTGACGATAAATCAATTATTGAACGACTACATCCGTTTTTTGCTTTTGTGTTAGAGCCGGGAGCTTTTACCCAGGAAGAATCTGGTTTGAAAGTTAATAATTATGGTTTTTTTTCTGTTTCTGACTATCCTTTCGTTAAAACTAATAAAAATCAGTTTGTGATTGGTGTATTTGGCGGTTCAGTTGCTAGTGATTTTGCTTTAAATTCGATTATAAATGAAGCCAAGGGAAACGAGGGATTTATTCAATATTTAAAGAATATTCCTCAATTAAAAGATAAAGAGATTATAGTATTATCTTTTGCAAGTGGCGGTTATAAACAACCACAGCAATTGTTAATTCTTAACTATTTTATTTCGATTGGGCAAGAATTTGATTTAGTAATTAATATTGATGGTTTTAATGAAGTAGCATTGTCTAATCTCAATAATCAGGCTCAAGTTGAATTAGCATTGCCTAGCGTACAACATATTCAACCATTAACAGGTTTAGCTAATAATGATTTGTCGGTAATGAAGGCAATAGTTGAAATTAGCGAACTAAAAGATAAGTTATTGACAGCTATTAATAAACTGGAAAGTTGTAAGTTAGCTTTGTGTCACAGTTTTCGTTCTTGGCAAGTTAAACAATTTTTGGATAGCTATCAGAAACAAGTGATAAACTATGATGAAAAAATAGCACGAAAGTCAAATAAAATTGGTGGCAGTGATAGTCTTGTATATTTTACAAAAATGCCTGCTGTATTAGAAGATGATGTAGCATTTGAGAAAATGAGTGACATTTGGTATGACTCATCATTAACAATGAATCAGATTTTATCGAGTCGCAATATACCTTATTTTCACTTTATTCAGCCCAATCAATATTATCCTACGCAACGAGTATTTACTGAAGAGGAAAAATTTTTAGTGATTGAAAATCATCCTTACGCTGAGGGAATAAAAAAAGGTTATCCGGTGCTATTGTCTAAAGTCGATGATTTACAAAAAGAAAACGTTAATGTATTTAGTGCAGTTACGATTTTAGATGATGAAAAAAGTCCAGTTTACAGAGATGCTTGCTGTCATTACAATATGATTGGCGAGACAATCTTAGAAAAGTATATTGCTAATTCGATTGAAAGTGTAATAGTTAAATAAGGAAGAAGAGCAACTCCCTAAATACCAAACAAATTCACGGGAAAGTAATTACATCTTAATCTGTATTTTTTGCCTATAGTCGGAAATTTTATCCCTCCCAGATATTGTCATAGTTCAAGCAGGAAGAAAGGCAACTCCCACTTCGCAAATTCACGGGAAAGTAATTACATCTTAATCTGTATTTTTTGCCTATAGTCGGAAATTTTATCCCTCCCAGATATTGTCATAGTTCAAGCAGTAAGAAAGGCAACTCCCACTTCGCAAATTCACGGGAAAGTAATT
>JBARXI010000597.1:0-3726 GCA_049647275.1 Microcoleaceae cyanobacterium | reverse complement strand
GTTATTAATTACAGCCACAGGAACGGCTGTGAAGTTGGCTTAAGTTTTACTTGAAGAAGGACTGCTGGAGTCAGGAGTCAGAAGTCAGGAGGGAAAATTGTATGGGGATTACTCCCCATACAATTTTGAGCACTCCAGTTGACAGTGGGGTATTAAACCCATAAGGGAAATGATAAAAAATAATTAGGCAGGAGTCTATCTCAAGACTCCTGCCTATTTTAATAGATTGGTTTAACCTAAAAAATGAGGCAATATTCCAAATAACCAAAATTCATGACTACAACAACTAAACCAAATCGATTCTTAACAGATAACTTTGCCCCTGTCAGAGAAGAGATAACTGCCGATAACCTAAAAGTTATTGGGAAACTACCTACCGATCTATCGGGGATGTTTGTTCGCAATGGCCCCAACCCGCAATTTAAACCGATCGGTCAATATCACTGGTTTGATGGCGATGGAATGTTACATGGGGTGAGAATAAGTGATGGTAAAGCATCCTATAGTAACCGCTATGTACGCACAAACAAATTCCAGATAGAAAAACAGCAAGGTAAAGCAGTCTGGGGAGGTTTATTAGAGCCACCCCAACAAAATAATCCCCACGGCACAGATACAAATAGGGCTAATACAGCTCTCGTTTATCATGCTGGTCATTTTTTGGCTCTCTGGGAAGCTGGTGCCCCCTACAATATTCAACTGCCTGAATTGTCTACTATTGGCAAACATACTTTTGATAATAAGCTCCAATCTCCTTTTACAGCTCATCCTAAAGTTGATGCTGTAACAGGGGAGATGATGTTTATTGGCTACTCAATGACTCGACCTCCCTTTTTACAATATGGGGTTGTTTCTGCGAGTGGGGAGTTATTACAAACAATACCTATCGAGCTGCCAGTGGGAGTAATGATGCACGACTTTGCAATTACGGAAAACTATACTATATTTTTCGATTTGCCAATGACTTTTCGCCCGGAAAGAGCGCAAAAAGGTGAATTTCCTATCGCATTTGAGTCGCATACACCGAGTCGCTTCGGGATTATTCCACGTCACAGCGATAATACCGAGGTGCGTTGGTTTGAAACTGCGGCTTGTTATATTTACCATACTCTGAATTCTTATGAAGAGGGAGATGAGGTTGTTTTGGTTGCTTGTCGGATGAGTGCAAGTAATGTATTTGTGACTGATGAAGGTGAGCGCGACCCGGATGGGGATATCCCGTATTTATATCGTTGGAGTTTTAATCTGAAAACTGGAGCGGTGAAGGAGGAAAAACTGGATGATGTAGCTTCTGAGTTTCCCCGTGTGAATGAGGAGTTTGTGGGAAGAAAGACTCGGTATGGTTATTCGGCAAGGATGGTATCGGGAGATTTGCCTTTGTTTGATGGGTTGATTAAATACGATCTGAATACCGGAAAGTCGGAAACTTATGAGTTTGGTAGAGGGCGATATGGTGGTGAGGCGGTTTTTGCACCTCGGCTTAATAGTAGTAGTGAGGATGATGGTTGGTTAGTGACTTATGTTTATGATGAAAATACTCAAACTTCTGAGTTGGTGGTAGTGAATGCTCAGGATATTACTGGGGAAACTGTAGCGCGAGTGATTATTCCGCAACGAGTGCCTTATGGTTTTCATGGTGCGTGGGTGACAGAAGCACAGTTGAGCTAAGTATTAGTAGGTTGGGTTGAGCAAAGTGAAACCCAACAAAAAGTTATTCAATTGGAGGTTGAGTTGAGGAAAGTTAGTTGAGTCAATATCAATAGGTTGGATAAAATAAAGTTAAACCCAATAAATCAAATTGTACTCAAGTTAAATAAAACGAGATAGAGAAATGTTGGGTTTTGATTCCTCAACCTAACCTATATCTAATACTAAATCCAATGTTGGGTTTCGTTCCTCAACCCAACCTACGTCTAATTTAATAATTTTAGTTTTTTTAAAGTCTTTCTAACCATTTTTCTAATGCTGAGTCAATTAATGAATCTAGAGATTTATAAGGATAAAATTCTCTTGTAATTCCTATCCCTCTCTTTTCTTTTGACAATTCTCTACTAAGGCTAATCAGTTTTGTATCTTCATAGGTAATAGGCTTTTTGTTTTCAGGCGCACTCGCAATTCTCCGAATAGCTTCAAGATACTTTTTGACTGTACTTTTTTTAACTGGCAACTTCAGTTCCCAAGAACCATTAGGGCGCTTATTTTTTCTAAAATACTGAATATTTTGTTCTGTCCGGTCTTTTATTTCTTCAATTTCTGTAACGAATTTAAGACTTGTATGAAGTGTTATGATTAATTTTTCAATTTCCTTTTTACGGCGATTTATTTGTGTTCCTACTCCATTTGAAACATAACCCTCAATCAAAGCTTTATCTTTCCAATCTGTCCAGATTCTAGCCCTACCAATTCTTAGACTTTCACCTCCCTTATATGGTATCCAAATAAATAGTATTAGTTCACCTTTATCCGAAAAAAATTCTGCACATAATTTATTAGTTTTACCACTGCCATTTCCATATTTAATACTGGTAGTTGAGGAAAATTCTTGGATTCTAGTATCAAACTTAAGAATTTTCCGCCGAATATTTAATATATCTTGTTGCTGACTAAAGTCAACATTATTCAACAATTTCAAAAGTGCTTCAGGTGGAGCTGGTAAATCTAAATCATTTTCTAATTCTTGATAGGGAATAATTGCTTGTGAAATATTGCCATTATCAACATCTTTCAAACAAAAATAAAACTTATCCTTATTTTCAATCACAGAAAACTCTAAAAACTGAAAATCAAGAGTGTGATACTTTCTATCCGTAAAATTATCCCGATGAAAAGTAGGAGTAATTGCCACTAATCTTACAGGTTGTCGATAATCAACTTTGTCACTAAAAGGTTTATCCTCTAACAAAGCATCATAATAACGAGTCAATTGTTGAACTATTCCCCTATCCTCAATATTTTTCAATTCTAAAATTACTAATTTTTTCTGACTATCAACAGCCAAAATATCACATCTTTGATTATTAACAATATATTGTCTGTCTAAGACTTTCAATCCTAGTAACATTTCCAAGTGTTCATAAAGAAAATCTTCTAAAATTTCCTCACTGGCAAATTCTCTCCCCGAAGCACTCTTGATTAAAGATGCGTTAGTTAACATATCTGGCTGAATCTAAATTTTTGAGATAATTTTAGATTTATTTATTTAATAACAGCAGTGATATTCATCACAGAAAAAAAATCACTTACCAAATAATTAAGGTTTAAATCCTCTTCTTTAAAAAAGAAATAAAAAATAAGTCTATCAAATTATCCCAATATTAGTAGGTTGGGTTAAGCAGCAGCGCAACCCAACAAAAGCTTAATCGTTCCAGGGCAAGCGCATTTAATCCTTTTATAATTTTCCTTAAACAATTTTTGGGAAAAATAGCCTTAGTTTTAGGTTTGAATTTTGGCTTTCTTTCCTCAACCAAAGCTACGCCTAATCCTTTTATGATTTTCCTTAAAATCTAAATCAGAGTGTAATTTCCCCAACTTACAATTTAGTAAAATGACCTAAATAAGGAGCTTTAAATGCTAAAACAATATCTTCTTTAGGAACTCCAGCAGCTACTAATTCATTTGCTATTCCTATTTCTGTTCTATCTCTCTGAATCCAAATTTTTTCATCTTTTATATCAACGTGAATTACTGACCCATAAATCCTTTTTTGCTCTGACCAGCCCAAATGAA
>JBARXI010000596.1:0-5927 GCA_049647275.1 Microcoleaceae cyanobacterium | reverse complement strand
AGGAAATCTGGGAAGTATTGGCCACGGGGGGACAGGTGACGATGCAGCAACGAGCGATGGCACGGATCGCCGGAACCCATGCTGCTATTAGTGCGGCACAGGCTGTGGATCTGATGTACACTGCTGGTGGAGGTATCGCGATCTATCAAAGTTGCCTCTTGGAACGTTTCTTCCGCGATGTCCATGCTGCCAAGCAGCATATCTCGGTCACGCCGACCTACTACGAGATATCTGGGCGGGTACTTTTGGGGATGAACCCAGGAACGTCAAGATTTTGAAGCACAAAAGTAGGCAACCTCCTGAAAGTGTTAGCATTACCTAGTGCTAGGCGTTTGTCTGCTTCGATTTAACATGAAATGGATATTTATCTGGAATGAGTGAATCATGACAAGAAAAAAATTTGAGTTGGAAGCAATAAAACCCAAGTGGAAAACAGACCTCCTATACTATTACGATTGCCTAAAGTTTAGGATTGATGGAGCTTACAATAAAAAGCCTTTGGTCTCACTTTGCACATCGGTAAAAGATCGTCTCGAACATCTTCAGAAAACCTTCTTGCTTAACATTGAAGACAATCAAAACTATCCGAATTGTGAATTTTTACTGCTCAACTACAATTGTCCAGATCCTAATACTGAAGAATGGGTTAGGAAAGCACTAGGGTCACACATTGCTTCAGGTAGGGTGAGTTATTACTATTATCCTGACTCAACAACATTTGAGCGTTCTCATGCGAGAAATTTAGCTTTTCGTCTTGCCCAGGGAGATATTGTTTGTAATGTTGATGCAGATAATTTTATCGGTAATGGCTTCGTCTCATACGTCTCGGCAGCTTTAAGTTGCGATGGCGTTTTCCTTTCTGGTCCTCTCGATGGTCGGGGTCTTGGTGGTCGAATTTGTGTAAGACGTAAGGATTGGGAAACTGTGGGTGGGTTCGATGAGCGCATCAGAAGCTATGGATTTGAAGACCTTGATTTTGCCAATCGGCTGTATATGGTTGGTTTGAAGAAAAAATTTATTCGCTATGAGAACTTTTGTCAGACAATACTTCATTCAGACGAACTTCGTATGAAATATCATCAGGGCGATTTTTATGAAGAAAACTGGGATTTGATCAATAAAAACATTGAGCTAGGTATAGTTAATCCAAATGGTTCGTTATTTGGTCACGGGCGAGTTCAGAAAAACTTCTCTGATTGGCTGGACGTCTAGATTGAAAAATTGGATGGTGTAGCACCTTATTTTGCATCAGTATCTTCTCGAAAGCTGATTTTTTTGCACAGTAATAAGCTTTGATTAAAAATCTAAAACAGAAAATATATTAATCACTATTCTGAAATACGCAATAGAAAGTAGGGTGGGCAAATCTGACTTGATTTACTATGACTTTCTATTATTGAAGTTTGCCCACCCTACAGGAAAATTACAGTGGCTGTCAAAATTATTGTGGTGAGCTACTATAATTCCTCATCAAAATCTTTCTGTATGACAAGAATATCTATCTTGTATTACAATAATACAAGGAATACACAAGAGCGATCGCTTTGAGAAAAGGCTTTTTATACCATGAGCATTTGGAAGTCTCTCCCAATAATGATTTACTGTAGCGAGGAGTCTTCAAATTGGTATTACAGCTTCAGCGATCTTCTTATTTTTGACTTTTGATTTGATTAGAATGGATAGAAAAACAGTAGAATCAGGATTAATATTACTAGCTCTCACAGGCTCTCAAGCTTACGGCACCTCGACACCTTCATCTGACTGTGATTATAAAGGTGTTTTTATTGCTCCTAAAGATTATTATTTAGGCTTTAAATCTGTTGAACAAAAAGACCGAGATTGGGATGAACCAGGAACTGGTTTATATCCAGTATTAGATAATGTCAAAGATTGTGTGGTTTATGAGTTGAGAAAATTTCTGACTTTGGTCTATAACAATAATCCCAATATATTAGAAACTCTCTGGTTAGATTCAGAATTTTACTTACATTTATCGCCAGTCGGAAAAAAGCTAATTTCCTATCGTCAGGCATTTATTTCTCAGAAAATTAGAGCTTCTTTTGCGGGTTATGCTTACTCTCAAATTAAACGGGTGGAAACTCATAGAAAATGGCTATTAAATCCTCCAGAAAAAAAGCCAGAGCCTCAAGATTTTGGTATGAATGAAGATAGCTATCGACCTTTAACAAAATCAGAGGTTAATGCTTTTATGGAATTCCTTTATATGTTGGTTCGAGACTGCATAGAATTTTTAGAGCCTAGCCAACAACTGCGGAATTTACTGTTAGAAAAAATTGATTATAAAGCGATTATTAAACAGCACCCCATTTCTGAAGAATTATTGCCAAAAGTGCAAGAATATACGCGGGCAAAAAATGATTTTATTCATCTGTTACATTTAACTCAAGCTTATCGGCAAGCCTTGAGTCAATGGGAGGCTTATTGTAGTTGGAATAAAGGCAGAAATTTGCAACGGAAGGAGTTAGAAAAAAAGTGTGGATATGATGCAAAACACATGAGTCATTGTATTCGGTTGTTAAGAATGGGGATTGAGATTTTGCGGGAGGGTGTGCTTTATGTGAATCGGAAAAAAGCGGGGGATGCGGAGTATTTATTGTCGATTAGAAATGGGGATGTTGTTTATGAGGATGTGAAAAATTTAGCTGATGATTTGTTTGCGGAAATTAAGGAGATTAAAACAGAATTACCAGAGCAGGTAGATAGGGAATTTTTGAATCAGGTTTGTGTGGAGTTGGTGGAAATGGCGGGAGTTTGTTGAGTGATTTCGGAGGGTTTTCAATTTCAAAAACTCTTTTAGGGAAAAACCAGGACTCCAAGCTGGTAGAAAAGGGGAAGTTTTTTTTGTACCTTTTATCAGGTGAGAGCAAAGGTTTTTTTTTGCTGATGTTTATATTTTTATACCAAATTCAACAAAGGTAGTTATACCAAATCTGGTCTAGGGTACTTACCTAAACCCAAAATCTTAATCTAGGCAAAGACTTTGAAATTTTTGAACACCTTACTAAAGCGGATTTGATATTATTCAAAGGCGAATACTAAGGTTAAATGCCGAGTAGCCCTCACTTACTTTACTATGCCCTAGTTGGAAAGGTTTGATCTCAACGTGTATCGTTTCCTAGTTGTGCCAAGTTTTAGGTAAAGGTATGCTTGGAGAATAATAGTATGGGGCAATAGTCCTAGTAGGAACAAGGCCATGAAAATTAAAATCCAAAACCTTGGTGCATTAAAGCAAGCCGAATTCACCCTGGCCGATCTGACTATCATTTGTGGTGGCAATAATACTGGCAAGACCTACGCTACTTATGCTTTATTTGGATTTTTATATACTTGGCAACGGATGCTTTCTATTGATACCGACAATCAAATTCAGCAACTACTTTCTGAAGGTGTGATTCGTCTTGACATACAAGAATATATAAAACAGACTCAAAAAATAATTTCCAAAGGTTGTCAGACATATACCAAGCAATTACCAAAGATTTTTGCAGCACCTCCGGAACGATTTAAAAAAACAAAACTAGAGGTCATTATTGACACAAAAAAGATTCATTTGACGAATAAATTTGAGCAGAAAATGAGAACTCCGAATGGAGAACTTTTTTCCCTGACAAAAAGCGAAGACAGTACAGAATTAGTTGTGACTCTGTTAGTTGAACAAGAAAAAGTAAAAATTCCCACCGAAATTTTTGAGCGGATCATTGCAGATGCTATCAAAGAAATCATTTTCACGCAACTTTTTCCGAAACCTTTCATCGCGAGTACAGAAAGAACTGGTGCTGCCATTTTTCGTAAAGAATTAAATTTTGCCCGCAATCGTTTGCTTGAAGAAATAGGTCAGGGCGATTATAATATCAACCCATTAGAACTTTTATTTAAAGCATATCAGGATTATCCGCTGCCAGTAGAAAAAAATGTAGACTTTATGAGGGAATTAGAAAGAATTTGCAAAAAACGTAGTTTCCTTTGGGATGACTATCCTGAAGTGCTGGATGATTTTGCTGATATCATCGGTGGTGAGTACACAGTTACCCGCAACGATGAACTTTATTATGTGCCTAAGCAAGGGAGACGGGTCAAACTTTCTATAGTTGAAAGTTCTAGCGCCGTGTGTTCTTTACTAGATATAGGCTTTTATCTGAGACACGAAGCGCAACTTGGCGATTTACTCATGGTGGACGAACCTGAACTAAATCTACACCCAGAAAATCAGCGCCGTGTTGCGCGACTATTGGCCAGACTGGTTAATCTTGGCATTAAGGTTTTTATCACTACCCACAGCGATTACATTATTAAAGAACTAAACACGCTGATTATGCTAAATCACGATCAACCTTATCTCAAGCGCATTGCTAAGGAAGAAGGTTATCGGGCAGAAGAATTAATATCTTCTGAAAAGATTAAAGTTTATATTGCCGAAGAGGTATACATGAAACTGGAGGGCAATAAGACAAAAACGAAGTGTCAAACCCTTACGCCAGCAAATATTGACCCAGAAACCGGTATTGAAGCTCGCAGTTTCGATACAACTATTGAAACGATGAACCGAATCCAGGAAGCGATCGCCTGGGGTGAGGAGTAATGTCTAATTCTGATATTGCTCTCCTCAAACAAATGATTAACCCAACTGCTACAGTGCCATTAGAAGAAAATTACCAGAAAAAGCTCGTCACACTTATAGAGCCTTCCGATAACTATGAAATAACTATTTATGGAATGCCTGATGATGATGAAGTTATTATTATTAAAGTAGATGCTTTTGGCGCACCAACTGCAATTTTCCAAGGAAATCGTGGTGAATGCAAGCGTGCAGATTTTGTTATTATTGCTGATACTGACAAGAAAAAGGTTATCCTCTTTATTGAAATGAAGGGACGGAAAAAGACATCAAAGGAAAAAGAAATTATCCAGCAACTCAAAGGGGCCCAGTGTTTTGTTGCCTATTGTCGGGAAATTGGCCAATTATTTTGGCAGCAAGAAAATTTTCTTAGTGGTTATAAGTATCGTTTTGTCAGTATTAAGGATATTAAAATTCCCAAGAAAAAAACACGATTCGACTGCAAAACTGACTGCCATGATCGTCCAGAAAATATGTTAAAAATTAGCTCCCCGCGTAATCTTCAATTTAATTATTTGATTGGAGGCAAAAAATAATTACTACAAATAAATTGGGGCGCTCAACTTAATGAAAGAACAAAATCGCCCCACCTGATGAATCACTAATTAACTAAACTTGATAATAATCTGGCAAACCTTCTGCCCTTTCTAATAAGGTTTGACTGACTGCCAAATCTTCCATCACTTTTAATTTACGTCTGTCTTGTTCAGCTAAAAACATTTTCTGCTCTTTTTTCTGACTCCTAAGATCGAGATTATGACCAATAGCAACCGGAACACTCCCCACTAAAAAGTTTATTGGTAAACTGCCAAAATTCCCATCTTTAACTAAACCAGCAAAACCACTAATCATCATCAAGCTAAACCAGCCAAGAGAAATAATATGTTTTTTAGGACGAAATTTAGTTGTAAAGTTATTAGACATATTGTCTGACTCCTTATATTTAATAAAATTATTTATGCCTCTTCAGTTAGCTACCTCACGTCATCAGGAAATTCCGGAAAAGAGTAGTCGCTTCGAGAAAAAATTTAGCTCATCCTCTGTCGAATACTTATCGCAAAGCTCCTAGTTGCCCTAACCGTATAAGAGATATAATTTAACCTCTTTAGTGCAAGGATAAATAAAGATTTTTTGATAAATAATTAAGGGTACATAATATCAACCTCCCACTAAACCTAAAAAAAATTATCTTGAGGGCACAAAGTATTTAAAACTACAAGAATATCTGAACTTGCTGTTAATTTTTCTGGATTTATCGTAACTGAGGATTTGGTGAGGAAATGCTTAAATC
>JBARXI010000595.1:0-14162 GCA_049647275.1 Microcoleaceae cyanobacterium | reverse complement strand
AGTAGGGTGTGTTAGCGGTAGCGTAACGCACCAAAACTGTGTAAAATGGTGCGTTACGACGGATTGTTAAATATCTTTGACAGCAAGTGATTTTAGCCGTCTAACGCACCCTACTGGACTGACTTATTATTAAAATGTGGTAGAAGTAGTAGGGTGTGTTAGCGGTAGCGTAACGCACCAAAACTGTGTAAAATGGTGCGTTACGACGGATTGTTAAATATCTTTGACAGCAAGTGATTTTAGCCGTCTAACGCACCCTACTGGATTGACTTTCAGACATTTTCAGACATTAATTTCTTTTTTAATTCCTAAGTAGTAGGGTGTGTTAGCGGTAGTTGCCTCAACCCAACCTACAAATACTACCGATCAAAACCCTGAAAAATGGTGCGTTACGACGGATTGTTAAATATCTTTGACAGCAAGTGATTTTAGCCGTCTAACGCACCCTACTGAAATCCTTTTTTCTAATTCTAATAATTTTGGTGATGTCATATTAGGGCAATTTATTGAAAGTTATTTGAACACTATCGTAACACAAATAATTTTTATGGTACGAGCAATTAAATCGCATTATCCCTAATCCATCAACTCCTTCAACACCTCATCAGTAAACGGGTTTTCGCCAGCCTGGAGTGCTTTTATCCATTCTTGGCGTTGGGCTTTATCTTTCTCATTGCTAGTCCATTCTACAAATACCTGAAAATCCTTAATTGCCCCTTCAATATCCCCAGTTAATGCCCTGGCAAGTCCGCGAACATCAAATACCAGACCATCTTTAGGATCAAGGGCAACTGCTTTTTCACAGGCAAACATGACATAGGCAGCTTGTTTATAGAGACTGCCATACCAACAAAGTAAACCAAAATTACGAGCAGTAATTTGAGTGGGATTAATTTTTTCTGCTTGTTTATAATATTCAATTGCTTCCTCAATTTTATCCTTCTTGGCAAGCTTCTTTCCTTTATCCAAAAATTCATCTACTGCGTGATATTTAACTTTAGCTTCTAGGTCAATATTTTGCAGAGTAGGCATGAATGCAACTTTGTCAAGTTCTTTTGCTCGTTGGTATTTTTCTACTGCTGCGTCTATTTGCCCTTCTTTTGCTAATTTCGTTCCTTCCTCCATCAGCTTTTCTGCTTCAGCTAATGATGCTGCCCAAACTTTGAAATTTGGGTTGAGGTCGAGGTCGGAATTCCATTTTAGTGCTTTCTCAAATGTCGCAACTGCTGCCTCAAGTTTTTCTGCTTCCCCTTTGCTTTCCCTTGCCAATTTCTCTCCCACTATTACCAAATTACGAGAAGCTACTTTCTTACGTCCGTAGGTTTGGCAAATCTTGAGTTCCTCTAACTTTTGGGGATGGGTAATCAAATAATCATTTAACCACTCGCAACCACGCTTAGTTAAATCTTCTATCCGCAAATTCCTCCACAATCTCAGTGTTTTGTCATTACTTGCAGTGGCAATAGTCTCTCCATCTGGACTAAATGACAAATCGTTGACTCTATCCTTATGACCCTGAATAGTCTGCAACAACTGCCCCTCTCGGTTCCACAATTTCAATGTTTTGTCATTACTTACAGTGGCAATAGTCTCTCCATCAGGGCTAAATGATATATTGTTGACTCTATCCTTATGCCCCTGAATAGTCTGCAACAACTGCCCCTCTCGGTTCCACAGTTTCACTGTTTTGTTACTTGCAATGGCAATAGTTTCTCTATCTGGACTCAATGATATATTGTTGACTCTATCCTTATGCCCCTGAATAGTCTGCAGTAACTGCCCCTCTTGGTTCCATAATTTCACTGTTCGATCATCACTTGCAGTGATAATAATTTCTCCACTGTTATACAGTAGTACACGGTAGACCTCATCCTCATGTCCCTTGATAGTTTGCAATAAATGCCCCTCTCGGTCCCATAATTTTACTGTTTTGTCACCTGCAGTGGCAATAATCTCTCCATCATTGCTTAATGATATATCGTTGAGTCTATGCTCATGTCTCTCGATAGTTTGCAATAACTCCCCTTTTTGGTTCCACAATTTTGCTGCTTTGTTACTAAATGTGGCAATAATGTGCCCATTTTTTTGCGATAGTACACTCCGTACTTTACCCTCAAGCTCCGGAATAGTCTGCAGTAACTGTCCCTCTTGGTCCCATAATTTCACTGATAATTTCACTGTTTGATCGCCACTTCCAGTGACAATAGTTTTTTGATCGGGACTAAATGCTACACCCCATACCTCATCCTCATGTTTGATAATCTGTAATAATCCTTCCTGAAGGTTCCACAACTTCACTGTTTTGTCAGCACTTGCAGAAGCAATAGTCTCTCCATCTGTACTAAATGCTACACTTCTCGCATAATTCTCATGCCACAAAACCTGCAATAGTTCCCCCTGTTTATTCCACAGTTTCACAGTCCAACCAGAGGCAGTAACAATCCTCTCTCCATCAGGGCTAAATGCGATACCAAAAACCCGGCTTTTATCTTCCAAAGTCTCCAATAATTTTCCCTGGAGATTCCATAACTTCACCGTTTTGTCTATACTAGCAGATGCAATAGTCTCTCCATCCGGACTAAATGCTATACCCAGCACTGGATTTTCATGCCCGACAAAAGTCTGCAATATTTTTCCCTGAAGATTCCACAACTTCACCGTTTTGTCTATACTAGCAGATGCAATAGTCTCTCCATCAGGGCTAAATGCTACACCGTTGACATAATCCTTATGTCCCTCAAAAGTATGCAACAACTGGCCTTGATAGTTCCATAATTTCACCGTTTTGTCTCCACTAGCAGAGGCAATGATCTCTCTATTAGGGCTAAATGCTACACCGTTGACATAATCCTTATGTCCCTGAAGAGTTTGTAGCAACTGCCCCTGACGGTTCCATAATTTCACTGTTTTGTCATGACTAGCAGAGGCAATGATCTTTCCATCGGGGCTAAAGGCTACATCCACAACTAAATCTTCATGTCCCTGAAGACGGTTAAGTTCTCTAAATTTATCTTTTATGTAAGCTGAGTTTCCTAGAATATCTGTCACCTTGCTAAATTCATTTGTTGCTTCAAGTTTGCCATCAGAGAGCTTTTGACTAACTGTCATAGCAGTCATCAGACTGCCTAATTGATCGTTTGACTTCAACTGCATTTCAGCTAGATTTGCTTGAACGAGCATAATTTGCCTTTCTACCTGTCTAATTTTATTGAATTGTATTTCTGCTTTTGTTCTTTCTTTATGTACCTGCCAGGCAAACATAGCCATTCCCCCTGTCAAGACTGCCATCACCAATGAAGCTGCAACCGAACCTCTAACCACCCACTTCCGCAACTGCTGTCGTTTTTTCCGTTCCTGTTTCAGCTCTTCTAATGTTGCAGATCCTTTCCTCTGCCGAATAAACGCAACTAAATAATCATGCACTAACTGATAGCGGTCTGCCGGCTTTTCCGGCAACAAAAATACTAAGCCAGACTCAACAAAAATCTCTAATACTAACTCTAACTCTTTCACATCAAACTCAATTTCCTTCACCAACTCGGCGTGAGTTTTCAGTGGGCGAGTATTATTTTCATCGGTCAATAACAACAACACCAACCAAGCCAATTTTTCATTTTTTTCTCCACAATCTCTCACCACTGCTGCTAAATATCGCTCTACTAATTCTGCCTTGGGATTCTCTCCTAATTCTTGATATTTTTCCAGAGTTGTAATATTTTCTGCCTGTAGTTGTGCCCCGACAATTTGCAATTCTATGGGGCGAATTTCTCCTAATTCCTGAGCTAAGTCTTCTTCCAACTTTTCTGTCAGATTTGCAGCAATTTTAAATTGGGAATTTTCGGTTAATTCTTGAATCACTAATTTTGCCTGCTTCTGGGAAAAATTGCCCAAATAATAGAGAATATTTTTACTTAAAATATCGTTGCTAATTGTCTCTAGATTTCCCAAGCGGTTAAATTCTAATAAATAATGTATATAATCTTCCCGCAGAGATAAGACAATTTTCACAAAAGGTATTTCCAAACATTCTTGGAGAAAATGAGCAAATTCTCGTTTCTGGGTTGGTTCGAGATTGGCAAAGAAAAATTCCTCAAATTGGTCAAAAACTATTACAGTGAGTAGATTTAATTCATCATCACCATTATTTCGCAATTGAGCAAATATTTTCTCTGTGGAATTAAGGCTTTCTGAATTAATTTCTAACTTTTGAGTTATTTGCAATTGTTTGGCTAAACGTTTACCTAATCCAGAAATCCAATTTACATAAACTCTTTGCAAAACTACGACTACATCACGAGTAGCGATTGATTTTTGTTCTAAAGCGGGAATTAATCCAGCCTGCAAAATCGAACTTTTTCCTACACCCGACTGACCGTAAATAACTATGAGTGTATAATCGTGGCAACTAATTCTTTCCACCAAATTTTTGATATCAAATTCTCTTCCAGAAGCAGAAATTTCTCCGTTAATTTTTCCTTGATGAAATTCAGGTAAAGCGGGGTTAATATTTCGTTTAATATCTCTCAAGCGATTCGCACCGATGAATGCGTGAAAGCCAAACTCTCGTTTGATTTTTAGTTGCTCTTGTTTAATTTCAAAAGCTTTTAAATAGGATTTTTGTTGATAATAAAGTTCTCGTAATTCTGTGAGAATAGAGATGTAAAGTTCAGGGGCATATTCAGGATGAGTTTGTGCATGAGCTAATTCGATAAAATTCTGAGCTGCTTCAATTTTACCTAAATATTTTTCGGCTTTCGCTAAAGAAAATAAATATATTCCCTGACGATAACCACGTTCCCAATTGATAGTTATTTGGTCTGTTTTTGAGGGAGAATTAGAGAGAGTATTTATAGTTTCGTTGAGAATTTCTAGGGAATTTTGAGCGAGTTTTTTTGCTTGTTGGTAGTTGTTTTTTGACAGTTCGACTTCTGCTAGAAAACCATTGGCGCGGGCTAGTCGAAATAAGGTTTGATCCCCCCTCATTCCCCCCTTGGAAAGGGGGGAGGAAGGAGAGGCATCCAACCCCCTCCTTAGTGAGGGTGTTTCAACACTATCTACCCCCCCCCTTACGAAGGGGGGCTGGGGGGGATTGAAAAGTTCTATTGCCTTATTCGCAACAGTCTCCAATTCCTCACTTATTAATGAGGTTTGATCCCCCCTCGTTCCCCCCTGAGCACGGGGGGAGGCAGGAGAAACATCCGACTCCCCCGTGAGTGAGCGTGTTTCCACACTATCTAACTCCCCCCTTTCCAAGGGGGGTCGGGGGGGATCGAAAAGTTCTATTGCTCTATTCGCAACAGTCTCTAACTCATCCCAACGCCCCAAAGTCTGCAACACTTCTCCCCAAGCATTAATAAATTTGGCAACTAAGTCTGGGCGGTTAATTTTCTCAAAGCCTTCTACCGACTGTTGAAAATAGGAACAAGCTCGCTCGCAAGCCATTTCTTTTTCAACCAAATTCCAAACCGCATAACTCCGCCACCACAAACCCAGATAATAATAAGTGTGAGCAATTCGCAGGGGGTTGTTAAGTTGTTGCCAAAGTTGGAGACTGCGCTGATAATGATCTCGTGCTGTTTTTGTAGAATTATCTGCCGCCCTACCTAACAAAAATTCCAAACTCGCCTCTAACTCTGGCTCCAAGCTGACACCACGGTTTGTCAATTCTTGCCTTGCTCCCACCAACTCTTGATAAGCAGACTCTGGCAAACCCAGCTCAGTATAATCTAAAAATATTCCTGCTCCTCTCTCTAATACTTTCTGATAAACGGAGTCACTCGTCTGCTGAATAAAATCTATTAACTCATCCGTTGTAGTTTCAAAAACAGTTAGACTTGCCCAATTTTCCAAATCGGGAATTAACCGAATAAACTTCCGCGACACCTCTGCATCTATCCATAAAAGTAGGGGGAAGCGACAATATTTTTGAAATTCCTCCCGCACCAACCCCATCGAGACGAGCAATTTGTCAATGTCTCTCACGGACTCCAAACCCCAAACCATCAAAGCATCTGGCTGTCGCTCTCTTAACTGTTTGCGGATAGTTGCATAAATTTCGTCAGTTCTATCATTTAGTTGTAGTTCTGCCAAGTCTCCAGAAAAAGATTCCCGGAGTTGTGGAATTAGGCGATCGCGCTGATTAAGATAATTGCAGCGAGCGAGAAACAGCCGAAATTCTCCTTGAGACATTTCCAAGGCCCAGATTAGTTCTTGTAGTGATTCTTGGTTTTGATTAAAATCTGTCATTTTCTTTTAATAGTTAATAAATTAAATCAGGACTTACGGACAGACGCTACTGGTAGGGGTAATTTCGTGAAACGGTATAACATGGTGCGTTACGACGGATTTTTGGTTTTAGGAAATGTAGGGTGCGTTGCAACGCACCTAACCCCCAACCCCTAACCCCCAACCCCTAACACCCAAACCCCAACCCCTAACACCTACTGCAACTCCGGCGCATTTTTTAACATTGGATTAATATCGACCCACGACCCGACATCAGCCTGATATTCAAATACAAACATACTGCGAATTAACTGTTGATATCCATCATCACCAGTCACTTTTTGAGTCTTAGCCACCCGACGCAATAACTCCCACTCTTCATCCTCCACTGCTAAACTACGCTCGTTGCGAATTTTTTGAATTACTTTATCGAGACTCCCACGGGAAATGGGCAACCCTCTTTCTTTCTTAATAGCATCATTGAAAATAACTAACACATTCCGCACATGACCTCCACTTATTCGACATAGATGGTCTAGAGTTTCCTCACTGTCAAAAATTTCGGTTATTTTCTCCAAACGTTGTGGTTCATCTAATTCTGGAAACGCTCTTGCTAACACCAATTGTTTCAGTAACGCCATTCCTTCAGCACATTCGCTACCATCGCGCAACTGGATCGAAACCATTGGCAAGACTAGGGGAGTTGTTTTAAACCTTTGCCTCAAGGTGCCGTAGTCATTGGAAAACCGCAACGCTAGGGGAAGTGTATAAATAAGGTGACAGTGGAGACCCATCAGTTGTTCGCCCCGGTCTACAAATAGATATTCTGGTTGCGGTCTTCCCCAAGCTTTCGGGGAACTATCGACTTTATCTAGGTTGTCAACGATGACTACTAATCCATTTTTGCCTTGCTGCTTCAGTTTTTTGTTAGCAGGTTCAAGCAATTCTTGGTTAATAGTTTCCAAAATGCCACTGGTGCGAGGGCCGAGATATTCTCTGAGTTTGCCACGGAGTTCGGGACTAGCTTTGGCTTTGGCGGTTATTTTGCCTATTCCGAGGGCGACAAATTCTAATCCTTTTTCGTCAGCTTTAACTTGACCGACTCCCGGTAAACCCATTTCTGCTGAGAATGACCCATCTGTGCTAGCTGCCACTTTTCCCACACCAGGAATATTAGCTTCGGTGGATATTTCTAGCTCTGTCTGCAGTACTTTGGCTGCATCCAGGAGCAGCTTTTTTAGCCCTTTTGGTTTTTCTAAGTTGAGCTTTTCTAACTTCTCTAAACTTTCACTAATTTGTTGGGCAATAGTTAGGAGAATATCGCTTACATCTATGTCTCCCATTTCCAAGTTTTTATCAGACTCGAAGTAAACGACGTGAAAGCCTTCTGTTTCTAACTGTTGCTTCAGTCGCCAGAGTTCGGTAGATTTGCCACAACCAATATGTCCGGTAAATAGTTGGCAGGTGGGCGCGTCGGGAGACCACATACTAATATTATCTTTGAGGTCTTCAATAATTTGTCCCCCACGCACTGGGGAGAGGTCAATATAGTATTTTTTATCAATCTCTTGGTTATCTGAAAATAGAGCTTTACCTGGGTTTGTGGCTTGAAAAAGGGCCTTTACATTTACCGTCATATTTATCTATGGGATGCTACTTGTCTATTTTAGAATAGACTGAAAATTGGTAGTCTTGTAGATGTAGTGATTTCTGGTGGAGGTAGGGAACAGGGAACACCGGAGCTGGGAACAGGGAACAGGGAACAGAAAATAACTCCACTTCTAAGTTTTACTGGAATAGTATTTACCGTATAATTAATAAGTAGGTAGGCGCGAATAAACCTCACTATGTAACGAAATGTTGATGCACCTCATATCTTTGAGATTGCGTCCTTCCACTCCGTTCCAGTCGCTTCGGACGTACTTGTAAATTTTTCCACCTACCTACTTAATTATTCATTATTCAATTAAGGTCTAAAGCCTCTCCTTTTAAGGATAAAAAAGGAAAAAATTTCCTTTTAGGCAATCCTCTTCTTTTTTAGGAGAGGTAATTGTTAATTGTTAATTGTTGAAAAATTACTTGACTTTTTCTGAGAAAATCACTACTTGTACACCACTACCTGAAAATTAATCCAGTCGTTTTTATATCAACTCTGTTTAATTAATTATTACTTTGATTCATAACTATTTTAGGTAAGGATAAAAAACTCCAAGCTGATTTTTCTTCTGTTTCATTAGTTGGTGGTGCAAGTACAGTTAAACTACTAGGAATACACTCAACTTCTACCGGAGTTGTACCGATAATTTCACCGTCAAGTACAACTTTTTGAGGTGGATTTGTGGTTACTTTTACCCGCTTTGTTCGCAAACCAATAGTATCTTCATTTTGGGTAGGATTTTTAAATATAGCTGACCCAAACATTCTGACTATAGTGTTAACAGCTTGCAATTTACTATTAGAGGTAATAATCATTACTTCTAATAAACCATCATTAATAATTACTTCTCCCAAACCTTGAGCTAAAACTGATGTAGGTGGGGCTGCATTAGCAATAGTAATAGCTCCTGCTTGGAAAGTTTTGGTAACGCCGTCTATCTCTATTTCGACATCAAAAAGTTCTTGTTCGTTGAGTTGCTGCCAACCTGCCATCATATATGCAAGCACTCCCCAACGGTTTTTGGCTTCGCGATCGGCTCTTTCAATGGTTTCTGCCTCATAACCTACTCCTGCTAACAAAATCATTGTGCGGTCATTACAGCGACCCACGTCTATCATCCGCGTTTTCCCAGCCAAGATTACATCACAAGCACTTCTGATGGGTGTGATGCCAGGAATTCCTAAAGCGACGGCAAAGGCGTTGGCAGTGCCTCTGGGAATAATTCCTAGAGGGATATCTGTATTAATTAGAGTGCTTGCAACAGCGGAAACTGTGCCATCTCCACCGGAAGCGATAATAATATCTGCTTTTTGGGCGATCGCTGCTGCCGTTAATTCTTCTGCTGTAGTTTCGGCGGTTGTCATACTGATGTGCAGGTGTAGATTTGGTTCTAGAAGAGACTGAATTAAGGATAGTTCTTGTTCGGGGTCTCCTTGACCAGAAATTGGGTTGAATATCAGGTGGGCAACCGTTGATTCAATTAAACTGGTGGCGATCGCTTGGGCGGTGGCAATATTGATGGCAATGGGAACATTATGAATTTGGCAGATGCGTAGGAGTAATTTGATATCGGGTTCATAGGATTGATATAATAGGTAGTCTACTAAATAAAAAACTGCTATTACATTACCTGTGGCAACTTGAGCTGCTATTTGGGCGTCTCCTCCGACGGAAAGTGCTAATACAGAATTTACCTGTATACCAGTTTCTTGTAAAAGATATTGAGCGGTGTTTTCTGTCGCTACTAATTTATAGCGAGATAGAACAAATTTATGTTGATTCACAAATTTGACTAAATCATTTTTTTTGCTGTCATAAGCAAGTAGAGCAATTGTATCTGCCACGTTATTTTTTCCTCAAGTAATACTATTTCATATATTACCTGAAGTAGATACTAGGTTTTCATATATAGCAATCCTAAATCATTTATAAAAAATCAAAACACAGATAAAAAATCTGATACTTTATTGCCTCTCTTGGTCAGCATTCCCTCTCTTGGTCGGCTACCAGGTGCGTCTGTCGCCGACGCGGGTTCTGACCGCTGTTTCCTTTTTGTGAGATATTTTTACAAGGGCTGAAATAGGACTGCTATACCATTTTGATGAATTTTTGCTACATCTCGCGAATTGTTATTATAGCAATCCTAAATGATTTGTGAAAAATTTAGATGTATTTATTTTGTCTTCTACCTACCACCTAATACCTAACACCTACCACCTACCACCACCAAAAATTTACGACTGAAATAGGATTGCTATATAACTACTTCCTATTTGTATAAACTTCTTTAAGTCCTTAGTTCAATATATACTATTCCTTCTTGATTCCATCTTCCTTATCTATAGTATTTGTTCAATAATTAATAATTAATAATTATTACCTTTCCTTAAAAGGCATAGGATTGACTAAAATGATTTTTTATATTTTTTCTCCTTGATGCGTAAGTCCTGATACTTTAATTATTTGGTAAACTCTCTACGTGCAGGAATATTGAAATTAGCAGGGCTTGCAACCTTTTCTTTATTTACCTAATACTTCAAAATTACCAGCTACCACCTATATTGTAGCCATCTTTTTTAGAATTCCTTTGATATTCAATCTGTTCGATAAATTGTGCAAAAGCTTCTCCTTTTTCTGCTTTTTTCTCTACCTCGCCTCCCTTAATCTCCCTATTCCCTCAAACCGTAAATTTTGTACCTGGTCAAAACAATAAAGAAAAGATTCTAATGTTTTTGCAGTTGAAATGAATCTAAAAATGTTTCTACAGCCCCTGGGATTTGATTATTTTTTTCTATTTCACTTGCCCCGATAATATACAAACGTTTATCTATTAAGTAAATTCTGAATTTAATAGTTTCTCTGTCATTTTTTAGGGAAAATTCTTGACCTGGATAATTACCTAAATTGTAAGGACGGTCTTGATTTATTTTGAAATCTGTAACATTAACAATTTTATCCCGTAATTTTGTTATTATTTTTTCTTGATTTCCTAAATTTTTCCCATCTAATAAATCAGAATAAGCTAAAACAAATCTTGCAGATTCTGGATGAGTTGCAAATACTTTAAATTTGATATTTCCTGTGTCAATTTCTATAACTTCTTTTGCTTCAGTTATCGTTCCAGCAGGCATCCAGATCCTAAAATCACCTTCTTCAAAAATAATACTTTGCCATTGTATAGTTCCAGCTTCAATAGTTAATATTGGTTGTAGATTTTGTGCTTCTTTGAATCGTCCTTGTTCAAAAAAAATGGGGCGCTTCTTACGCAAAGCTTGACTTTGGGTATCCACACTTTGACGATAATTTCGGGAGTTAATTTTCCAAGTATTACATCCAGTATTGATTCCACAGATAATAGTGATTAGTAATAAGTTTATGGTGATTTTTTTCATGTTGTGAGAAGGTTTTACTAGTTTCATATTAGATAAAAATTTTTATAGATATGAGCATCAAGGTTAGATTGCCCAGTAATTCCTCCGCTCAATTATCTAGGCAACAATCTCTTTTAATATTATACCTACAAAAAAAATGTTGTTAACTTCTAGATTTACATAAGGGAAGCAAAAAAAGAATTATTTTGAGACACAAAGCACCATAAATCAAGCATCCTCGATACTAGCAACTTGATTTATAGTAATTAGATTTGGCTTCTGTATAACATATTTTAACAAAAGGAAACATTATCCCCCCGCCACTCTTTCAAAGGGGTAAGAGTTTCAGGATTTTTATTTATTTTTATTTAGATTTCTTACACATCCTGCACAGATTGCTATGTAGGATATCAAGTCCAGTTGAATACTTATAAATAAGGAGGGAGGAGTCTGTCGGGGTAATTTCGTTCCGAATGCGGAGCAAACATGAATTACCCCTACAGGAGGGAATAAGAAGGAAGAGGAAAAGAAAATTTTTTATGACTAATTAAACGGACATGATATAAGAGGTTTTCTTACTTTTGACCTTTGACTTACTGACTGGTAACTATGTTAAGATATCTAAAGTTTATCTTGAAAAAAAGCGATCGGGGTTCTACATTGTCAAAAAAAACAGTTCAATCAAAACATCCTTTTTTAAGTTTACTTAACTATGGAAGCCGATATCGTAGTCAAATTTGGCAAGCGACTATTTGCTCTATTGTAAATAAAATTTTTGATTTAGCACCTCCTGTTTTAATTGGTGCAGCAGTTGATGTTGTGGTTAAAAAAGAAGATTCTTTGATTGCTCAATGGGGAATCAAAGATATTTTTCAGCAACTTTTAGCACTAACATTTCTCAGCTTAATTATCTGGGGATTAGAATCAATTTTTCAATATGCTTATGAACGACTTTGGCGAAATTTGGCTCAGAATATTCAGCATGATTTGCGCATTCAAACTTATACTCATTTACAGGATTTAGAATTAGCCTATTTTGAAGACCGCAGTACAGGTAATTTAATGGCGATTTTAAATGATGATATTAATCAGCTAGAAAGATTCTTAGATGTAGGGGCAAATGAAATAATTCAAGTAACAGTAACAGTTATAATTATTGGCGGTGCTTTTTTTGTTTTAGCTCCGAGTGTAGCTTGGTGGGCAGTTTTGCCAATGCCATTTATTATTTGGGGTTCGATTTGGTTTCAAAAATTCTTAGCTCCTCGTTATGCTGAAGTTCGCGAAAAAGTAAGTTTATTGAATAGTCAATTATCAAATAATATCTCAGGAATTACTACGATAAAAAGTTTTACAGCCGAAAATTATGAAGTGGCAAGAATTACCAAAGAAAGTGAAGGTTATAAAAGAAGTAATAGACAGGCGATCGCTTTTTCTGCTGCTTTTGTGCCTCTGATTAGAATTATCATTTTTATCGGTTTTGTGGCAACTTTATTATTGGGTGGTTTGGAGGCAGTTGCTGGTAGATTGGCTGTAGGTACTTATAGTGTTATGGTATTTTTAACTCAGCGTTTATTATGGCCTTTAACTCGTTTAGGACAAACTTTGGATTTATATCAACGAGGTATGGCTTCTACTAATCGGGTGATGAATTTATTAGATACTTCTATTACTATCCATCCGGGTGATACTCCTTTGTCTGTTGAGTCAGTTAAGGGAGAATTAGAGTTAGAAAATGTGACTTTTGCCTATAGAGATAATTTTCCAGTCGTGGAAAATCTTTCCCTCAAAATTCCTGCTGGGCAAACCATTGGAATTGTGGGGTCAACAGGTTCGGGAAAAAGCACTATAGTTAAACTTTTACTGAGGTTTTATGAAGTACAAGAAGGTAGAATAACTCTCGATGGAATTGAAATAAATAAAATTAATTTACAAGATTTACGGCGGGCAATAGGTTTAGTTAGTCAGGATGTATTTCTATTTCATGGAAGTGTGGCTGAAAATATTTGTTATGGTAGTTTTGATGCGACTTTGCCGGAGATTATTGCCGCAGCTAAAATTGCTGAGGCGGATGATTTTATTCATAAATTACCCGAAGGTTATGATACAATTGTTGGGGAGAGAGGACAGAAATTATCGGGTGGTCAAAGGCAGCGAATTGCTATTGCTAGGGCTGTGCTGAAAAATCCTCCTATTTTGATACTTGATGAGGCAACTTCAGCAGTAGATAATGAAACTGAGGCTGCTATTCAAAAGTCTTTAGAAAAGATTACTCAAAATCGTACGACTATTGCTATTGCTCATCGTCTTTCTACTATCAGAAATGCTGATTGTATTTATGTGATGGAATATGGCAAAATAGTTGAGTCTGGTCGCCATGAAGAATTATTAGAAAAATTAGGAATTTATGCTAGTTTATGGCGCGTGCAATCTGGTGTAAAGTAATTATTAAAATGGAGGAAGCTGGAAGGAAGAATAGGTAATTTTTTATCCATTCAACAAAACCACGGTCATTTCATTCTGGATTTTAGCAATGAATTTATTTTCAGGCAGCGAAATATAAATTGCCTAAAGCTGAAAATAAGCTGTTTTCCTAAATACATAAAATGGCACAGTTGAGAATGAAACAGCCCTGCAACAAAACCTGCTCTTACTAACAAATACATTTTCTAAAATTAATTGAATTGAAGATGAAAATAATCCACTTCTCCATTCTCAGTTATGATCTACCTTTTGTTCCATATCTTATTCCCTATTACCTATTTTCATGGGTATTTGACAGGGTATTATAGCGTTTCTCGCTCTTGGTGAGGTACAGCTTTCATGTTCTTCCCCTGCTGCCTAAAAACAACCAATTATAGACCTTATCAGTACTATAATTCGCTTGGTAAACACAGAAACAAATAAATAAT
>JBARXI010000594.1:0-2783 GCA_049647275.1 Microcoleaceae cyanobacterium | reverse complement strand
ATTTATCGGGAGTTATTTAAATGAAAGTCTTACAATCTCTATTAATCGGTACAACAATGGCTGCTACTACTCTAGCTACTGGCACTATTGCAGCTTCACCAGCTCAAGCAATGGGTCTAAATGGTAGCTTTACTCTTACTGGTACTGCTGTATTTGAGCACCCAAACGAAGCTTCTCCGCTAGAGACTAGCCTAAATTTTGAACCTACTCATCAAGTGCAAAACCCTGGTCCTCATATGGGTGATTTTTTCGGTTTAAATGCTGATAATATTTCTTTTGAAACCCTTAACATGAACAGAGTTGGTTCACCATTAACTGTTCCGGGCAATACTCTAAGCTTCTATGAATTTACACCCTCAGCTAACCCATTTATCAATTTTGGTAATCAGAGTTTAGGTGGTCAAAGTTCTCAATTACTTACCTTTAATCTTGATGATGGTCTGGCTCAAAGAAACTTTTTTGGTGAAGAGAGCATCAACACAATTAACCTAACTGAAGTTACAGGAACATTCTTCTATGGTGGTCAGAGTATCGGTAAAGGTAGCTTCGGTGCATCAAGATCTGGTGCGACAGAAGGCTACTCACTTAGTTTAAGAACTGAACCAGTACCTGAACCTTTAACTATTCTTGGTACAGGTCTGGCTTTAGGATTTGGAGTTATGTTCAAAAAGAAAGGTTCTGCAAATTTAAAATAGTAAATCAAAAAATCACGAAAAAAAATTTAACTTTTACGTTTACATAGCTCGAAAAACAGATAAGAGCATTTCCAAGTTCGATCTTATCTAAAAATCCTGTGCAATATGCACCTTACTGCAGCAATATTCCGGCTTTCTTAAAAACTCCTTGGATGGTAAATTCTCATCCTGAAAAATCAAGAATCTGTAATCATAGTTTCTCCGAAATAAGTTTACAGTGGTGCCTCTGAATAAACAAATTTAATGCTCCTAGCTTGACTATCTACAACCGAAATTTTTACAGCAGTTTTGATTGATTAGATTATAGCGTTTTTCAGGAAGGGTGAGGTACAGTTATATTTTTATTTCTTCCCTGTTGCCTGTTGCCTGTTGCCTGTTGGCTGTCGCCTCAAACCTAAAATTTTGTACCTCACCAGTATGGGAATTGCTATAGATAACACCTGCATAGGATGGATGTTAATAAGAATGGAGCACAGATTAAAGACGGATAAATCCGTAAATTTTGTAATTCTGTGCAGCCTCACATACAATTGGTATTAAACTTAGGTTTTTTTTGATTATTGTCAAAACTTTGACCGAGAAGCTATTCCTGATATTGATTTAATTAATCTGGTAAATATTCGGTATTTAATACTTCCTCAGTGGAAAAAGGAATTTCATCAGGAAAAGTTAGTAATGCTAACCCTGTTTCGTCAGCAGCTAATTCCCTTGCATCTTGATAAGATTCGGCAAATATATCTTGAAAATAATTCCTCAAACTGGGGCTTTCTTTAAATGCTCGGCTAAGTCTTTGTCGATGTTCTCTAATGGTATATAACCAACTACGGGAACGGCGCTCAGGTTGATATTTATATTTGAGTAAGTGCATTAATACAATTTTTAAGTTACTGTAAATTGCTCTTTTTTCACTTCTACTCATTCCCTCTAGTTCTGCGATTAAGTTAGATAAATCAATTTCTCCCCAGCGATTATCGTTTAATAACTGGATAATTTTTTCCAGCCATAAGTTGTAGTCTTGTTCGTATAGTTTGGAAGATATTTTATTTATTTTTGTAGTCATAATAAAATCGTGTTTTATATTTTATATCGTCATTTTTATTCTGAAAATATTTTTGCGATCGCATCTTTAATTCAACAAACCAATCGTCTACTTTTAAATCCTCTAAATCCGCAAAGTTTTCAAAATTGGTAACATTATTAGTCACTAAAATCAAATCATTACTAAAAGCAAGAGAAGCAATTTGACCATCAATCAAAGCAAAATTTTTACCAATATTAGATAACCTAGCTCTCTCTTTTGCGTGATATTGCGCCAATTTTAAATCATAATCAAGTAGAGGAATATTTGAAATTAAATCATTAATGTATTCCTCAAAAAACTTTCACTTTTTTGATTCTGGTAAACGCCAACAACCATATTAAAATTCGTGAATAACTACCGTGGCTGTGCAAATTTGTGATTTATTTATCCTCAATTTTTCCACAACTTGGAAATTTGGGTCGGGGCGCATAGATTCAGAAATTATATTAGTGTATAACAAATACTTTAAACTCATAAATCAACTTCTCGCACCGGTGAGTTATCCCGTAAATTATCAAAAGTTTCATCATTAAAAACAATTCCTTCCTGTTCGACTTTTGCTCTAAATTTTTGGTCAACTTATCAAAAATCATCAACCTCTTGAATTTCTATTAAAACTTCTTGGTTATCTGGAAAATCTACTTCCTCTGTAGAAATTAATTTAATTTTCACTATAGAGAAAGTTCAAATAATTTTTCTCTTCCTCTTGCCACCCATTAAATTTTCTGCTAAATTCAAGATTACTTAATCTAAGTATTTTATAATTGTAATATATAATCTAAAACCCTAACGTTATAGTTATGACTCTCTCATTAGCTACTACTACACAAGCAGCTTTTCTACTAAATATCTCAACAGGTAGATTGCGGTTTTTGCTGAATAAAGGTCGCGTTATCGGTGCTCGTAAAGTCAAAAGATTTTGGCAGATTCCCCTTAATCATCGGGGAATGCCTGAGATTAAACCAGGTCGTCGTGGTCCACAACCTACTTGGAATAAACTTCAACGC
>JBARXI010000593.1:0-1556 GCA_049647275.1 Microcoleaceae cyanobacterium | reverse complement strand
AAAGACGTGGAACATACCCAGGGACTCCTACAAGAGTTGCCAAATTAATCAAGAAACAGAAAGGTATTTGCCCACACTGCGGTCTAAACTTTACGAGTGAAGACTTATTAGAAGTTGACCATATAGTGCCAAAAAGTCTAGGTGGAAAAGACACCTATGATAACCTACAACTTCTACACAGACACTGCCACGACACAAAGACCACACAGGATGGCTCAATACCATCAAGGTCTCGAATTCGTATCCATGACAAGGATGGAGATATCGAGGAGCCGGATGAGGTGAAAGTCTCACGTCCGGTTCTGAAGGAGAGGTAGAGGTGGTAACGCCTCTATCGACTCTAACAACTTCTGTATATCCCAGGTTTTAACTAAGAGTATGAAATTGGGTTTACACCAGAATAATTCCCTGTTTTTATTTAAGGGATATGGACTAGATTATTTTACTTTTAGTATTTCTGCTTGTAATGAAGGTAGTTTATATTCCCATAAATACAAGATAGATGCCAACATGATTACCATTGTTTATCCTCATCAAGAAATCGCTGCGTTCCGACATAAATTTCACGGTAATTATGTCCTTGTTTTTGAGGAGCAATTTCTTAATAATCTCTGTGAAACATTAGAGTTATCTGAATTGAAAAAGCGACTGGATGATCGAAGGATTCCCTCAGTTATCAAAGGGGATTGTAAAAAGATTAACTATATACGGCAATTGTGCTATCAAATTTATCAATTATTATTTCAAATTACTGCTCATCAGGTATATCCCTCGGTTAATCCCTTATTAATTAACAATTCCCTTAAACAAAAGTTAGAAGAAGAAGTCGCTAAAACTCTACTCATTGCCCTAGCAGAAGCAACAGAAATCAACCTAAAAAAACCACAAATAAAGCGAACTGATATTTAAAAAAAAGCGGAAGAATTTTTGTTGAGTAATATCAAATCAGATATTACAACTCAGGACTTATATCAGGAATTAAAAATCAGTCAAAGAACCTTAGAATATATCTTTAAAGACTATTATCAAATGTCTCCCAAAAACTATTTTAAACATCTGCGTCTGAATGCTCTGCATCAAGAACTTCAACAAAAAGATCAACAGGATAATCTCCGTGAAATTGCTGGGCAATTTGGCTTTTATCATCGAGGACAATTAGCAAGGGATTATCATAAACTATTTGCTGAGTTTCCTTCAGAAACCTTCAGAAGATAACTATAGCTCTTTGGTGTGCATTGCTCACCCTACGAATTAAAATTGAGTTACATACTGGAGGTGTTCTTGATGGGTTTGATTCAAAAATAGTATTGAAATCGTTTTTAATACTAACTACGATCCAATTTTCATTATTTTGGGCTTCGTCGAGAGATTCATTGAAAGGTTCTTCTCCGTCAGTCGCACCTGGGACATTTACGATTTTTAAGCATTTCACGATTTTTCCATTATCTCAATGTAAGAGTTTCAAAAATAGTGGGATAGGTTCTTGTTTAATTTGGTATGATCTAGTTACATAAATATATCAATTACATCGAGATGATTAAATTTAATACCCAAAA
>JBARXI010000592.1:0-3584 GCA_049647275.1 Microcoleaceae cyanobacterium | reverse complement strand
ATTTATCGGGAGTTATTTAAATGAAAGTCTTACAATCTCTATTAATCGGTACAACAATGGCTGCTACTACTCTAGCTACTGGCACTATTGCAGCTTCACCAGCTCAAGCAATGGGTCTAAATGGTAGTATTGGTCTTCATGGTACTGCGGTTTTTGGTAACCCAACATCTGCTTCTCCAGCAAGCACTACACTAGGTTTTACATCTAATGAAATAGAAGATGGTCAGACTTCTGGAGACTTTTTAAATGTAGAATATAATCCCCCAGCAATACAAATTCAAACTCTCGAGTTGAGTAGAGATGGAGGTGTTGGCACTACAGATTACAATTTTAATCAAACTGAGACTTTTATTAATTTTGGTCAGCAAAACTTATTTGGTAATGGCTCTCAGCAACTTACCTTTGACCTTGATGCAGGTTCACTGACAAGAATGTATGGGGGACAAAATTTTCTGATAGAAGCGACTATGAATGGAATCACAGGTAACTTTAATTATGGTGGTGAAACTATTGCTGCTGGCTTTTTCAGTGCATCAAGATCTGGTCCATCAAATACTTACCAAATGACTCTCTCTGCTAGAGAAGTACCCGAACCTTTAACTATTCTTGGTACGGGTCTGGCTTTAGGATTTGGAGTTATGTTCAAAAAGAAAGGTTCTGTAAATTTAAAATAATTAGATATTTTAAATTTATTCTACTACTTTTGGAAAAGGTGCAAATGTATTTTAATATTTGGATTTTTTAGTAAAGGTGGTAGAGCTTATTAATCTCTAGATAGCCAGATAGAGTAAACCCACAGCTTTTACCACTGATACCAAGATATTAAAATACACCCTGTTTAAAGTTAATCGGATTGATTTTGTGTATTTTGAATCTGAATTTTAACTTATTTGCAAAGTATTGCTCTCCTACAATCGAGATTATGAAACTTCTCATCCAGTAGTTGCCGTGAAAGTAGGAGATAAAAAATATTATTTGTTAGGTATTCAATCAGAAATAATATAAATAAATTAACCAAGATTTCATTACGAAAACAGAAATCATGGTTAATTTTTTTTTATCTTTTGTACAAAGTAATTAATCATAAAATTGAACATATCTTTAGCGATCGCTCTCCAACTCTCTTTACTTCCAGCAAGTATTTAGAGTCATTTTTCATCTCTGGGCTTGAAGTCACAGGGCGTTCAAATTCCAAATCATTTCAGGAAAACGAAGAAGGACGTATAGATTCGGAAATTATATTATTATCTAGCAAATACTTTAAACTCATAAATCAACCTCTCTCCCTGGTGACTTATCCCGTAAGTTATCAAAAGTACGATCGTCAAAAGTAATTCCTTCTTGTTCTATTTTTGATGGGCTGACCAAAAACCATCAACCTCTTTAATTTCTATTAAAATTTCTTGGTTATCCGGTAAATTTACTTTCTCTAATAACTCGATAATTTTTCCTCTTTTAATTCCTTCTACGAATATAGTATTAACTCCTTTTATCATTAAAAGTGATAACAATTTTTTTACTTTTTTTCATAATCTCTAAATCCTCCCGCTCAAATCTCACTTAACTTTATGTTAACGGACTTGATATCTATAGAGTCAAAAGCTGGTTACTAAAGTAACACTCTTCTAATTGTTTAGACTATGTAGAAATTAATTTAATTTAATTTTCACTATAGAGAAAGTTCAAATAATTTTTCTCTTCCTCTTGCCACCCATTGAATTTTCTGCTAAATTCAAGATTACCTCATCTAAGTATTTTATAATTTTAATATATAATCTGAAACCCTAACGTTATAGTTATGACTCTCTCATTAGCGACTACTACACAAGCAGCTTTTTTACTAAATATCTCAACAGGTAGATTGCGCTTTTTACTTAATAAAGGTCGCGTTATCGGCGCCCGTAAAGTCAAAAGATTTTGGCAGATTCCTCTCAACCATCGCGGAATGCCAGAGATTACACCAGGTCGTCGTGGTCCCGAAGGTAGTTGGAATAAACTTCAACGCAAAGCCAAGACTATTGTTCATGTTCTACGAAAGACTATTGATTATAACCGAGACAATGGAACTTCTCATCCAGCCGTTGCAGTGAAAGTGGGAGATAAAAAGGATTATTGCCATGCCCTGAAAATTAACGGACCTTGCCAAATTGTTTATCAACCCCATAACCCGAATAAAAGTCAAGCAGGAGGAGCTCGTCTGTGGATTGAAGTAGAACCAGAACATATAGTAGAGCGAAAATATTTTGTCGATGGAGATTATGGTCCGCCACCAGAAGTAGTTCAGCAGCGTGCAAAGACTAAAAGGTCAAAAAGTAAGAAGAAAAAATCTAAAAAGAAAGGAAACAAAAGAAGCAGTTAGATCAATAGTTAGCTTGAAAAGGAGAGTTTGAGTAGCAGTGCCTGGGTACTGTTCTATTTTTTGCTGTCTATAAATCGTCACTTGTCCAGACTATTAACTCAGAAAATTGAACATCTATTTAGCGATCGCTCTCCAACTCTCTTTATTTACAGCAAGTATTTAGAGTCATTTTTCATCTCTGGGTTTGAAGTCACAAGGCTTTCAAATTCTCAATCATTTCAGGTAAACGAAGAGAGAAAATTCTATCTTCCCTTCACTTGTTTAGTTTTAAACTAGAATAAAAGTTAAGTAAAGTTAGTGCTGAATTAATAGCGATAATCAGCAAATCGCAATCTTACTTTATTGCTTGTCACTTGTTGAATTTTAAACTAGAATAAAAGTTAAGTAAAGTTAGTGCTGAATCAATAGCGATACTCAGCAATATCGTAACCACCTTGTCCTGGGTCGGCAGACAAGTGACAGCAGTTGAGGAAGGAAGTTGATAGGTGGTAAGCCCTTCAATATTCAACCTCTGTTGGCCCCAATGACACTTCTTACTGCGAATAATCGTAAGTTTTGGAGGTTATTGATGAAGGACATATTTAGTCAAGTGAAGCGAGCCTTTGTAACTTTTGCATCTTTTTACTGCGAAAGGAAAAAGTTAAATTTTAAAAGGTTCAGATTATATCTGAAACGTTGGCTCCCAATTCTTCAGACTCTAGCAAGTCTTTTGACTATTGCAAGGGCTGTGGGCTTAATTTAATCAATTGATTGATATTACAGTTAAAGTCTTTTCTGAGATTTTTTAGGCTGTAAACATTAGCTAATGGGTGGGAAAAACCCACCCAACAACTAACAAAAATTAACTACGCACCAACAGATTCTTTTGCAGCATACATAACTTCTAAAGAAATCTGCTCAAAACCACGTTCTCTGGCAAACTTCTCAGTATTTCGCTTCACCTTACCACGAACAAAACCAGGCACCTTATTCAACTCCACCTTTGCTTCCTTCGTCCAATTCAAATCGGAATCAGCAGAAATACCCTTAGTAATAACCTCCTTAGTATCATGCCCGCCAAATATTTCTAATAGGTGGTCTTCCATACCCAAAGTAAAGGAGTTGTAAACCAAATCTGCAATTTGATTAGTTCCCTCATAACCCATAAACGGCTTATAACCAATCGGGAAATTCTGAATATGAATCGGCGCTGCAATAACACCACAAGGAATATCTAACCTTTTGC
>JBARXI010000591.1:0-9347 GCA_049647275.1 Microcoleaceae cyanobacterium | reverse complement strand
ATAGACAATTTTTGATAACTCAACAGTATACATAGAGCTGCTGTCTCTCAGTTGAGGAAATTTACTTTGCCAACTTATTATTTCTCAAAGTTTTTTAATTTCGGTATTTAAGTCTAAACATGAATCTGATCTAAATCACCATTTTGCTTCCTTTGATCTAAGGATATATTTTTATGATAAAAATAGGCAATTAATTTTGTGTACCTGCTTACCAATTAGAAAAAAGTTTGCTAAAATTTTTTAGGAGTCAAGAGTCAGGAGTCAGGTAAGGTAGGTGTCGGATTGGCGAGCTACAAGAGTCAGAATTTAGAATTTATAAAGTATAGCCTCTAACTATTTTTTTCAACGTTTATTATCTATAGTTGTTCCAAATAAGAATGAGACAAATATTTAGCTCAAACACTTTAACTGCAAGGAGCAGATGTCCCAGTCTAAATTGAAATGACTATCTTTTTGTCTAGAGCGCAGCCATTTTAATCTCTTAGTAACAAACGCGAGGCTTGATTTAGACCTGGTATATTGCCCTGCATTCTCATCAGCATCTTGGGAAAGTCTTTTTACCACTCAAGAGTATTTGTAAGATTATTTGTTAAAATTTATATAATACCATGTCACGTAAATTAGTCGCAATATAAGCGGTCTTAGAAAGAGGCTCAAACTCCTACTGGGAAAAGTTTATGTGCAGAAACTTTATTCTGGGCATTCTCGACGAGATGATCTAAGGAGTTTTTAACCAACACAATCTAAAATCGTAGAATTTAAGTGATTATAGAGTTAGTAAATTTGGTAAAAATGGAAATTATTTAATCTATAAATAAAAAATTTAAATGTCTGATTACTTCAATAAAAAATCTAATTAGACTGTACTTTAATTATTTAATTGTTGTAGATAAAAGCTAGGTTGCCATGATCAAAAAAAATTTAAAAAATACAGATTAAAGCCGGATGACATCCGTGTAATTTCAAATAAAATTAATCAATTAGAATAATAGTTCGGAAAACCCATAAGATATGAAAAAGCCGAACATGATAAAATTTAAGAAAAAGAGAGTTTCCTGGAATAAGCAAAATGGCTGTTAAATTGCAACGACCAATCTTAGTAGGGGGAATCGGATTATCTCTACTTCTCTGGTTATTAGATACTGTCCAAAACTCAATGGCAGAATTAGGTGAAGTGACTATATTGGGAATTATAGCTGCAGGTGTGGGAGTTTGGTTATTCAAGAAACCACAATCTGCGCCACTCGAAAAGCAAACACTGAAAATACCACCAGCTACCAAAGAAGCAGTAGAACAAGCGATCGCCTTATCAACGGCTACCATAGATAAACTATCAAAGGAAGTAGAGGATAATACATCTCGACAGAAATTAGTTATTCCTATTACCCAACTGCGTCAACAGGTAAAAATACTTACCGAAGAATTAGAAAGACAAGAACTAACTATAGCAGTTACAGGTGGCCAGGGAGTAGGTAAAACTTCTTTGGCTAAAATATTAAAGTCTCAGTGGGTATCGCCATCTTCTGAAAAGGTAGAAATTACTGATATTTTATTATCTCTAGAATCGACAATAGCAAACGTAGATAGTCAAATTAATCCTCTATCACCTTATGACTTAATATTATTTATTACAACAGGTGATTTAATAGATTCAGAGTATCAAGTTTTATCAAAATTAACTTCTCTCGGTCAACATTTTATTCTAGTTTGGAATAAACAAGACCAATATTTACCAGACCAAAAACCACAGATATTACAGAAACTCAAAGAGACATTATCAACTATTGACTCAGCAGAAAATGTTATAGGAACTGTTGTTGTTCCTAACTCAGTTAAGGTGAGAAAACATCAGTCAGATGGTAGTGTTCAAGAATCTATAGAACAACCACTTCCTGAAATTGCTGGATTGATAGAAAAGCTCGACCAAATATTAGCAGTAGAAAGCAAACAATTAGTCTGGGCAACTACGAAAAGAAAAGCAGAAATAGTTACGCTAGAAGCAGAGAATTTATTAAATCAAGTCAGACGAGAACGTGCTATTCCCGTAATTGAACAATATCAATGGATAGCAGCAGCGACGGCATTTGCTAATCCTGTTCCGGCTTTAGATTTATTAGCAACAGCAGCGATTAATGCTCAATTAATTGTAGATTTGAGTGGGATATATGAGCAAAAGTTTTCTCTGGAACAAGGAAAGCAAGTTGCTGGAACTATAGCAGAGTTGATGTTGAAATTAGGGTTGGTGGAATTATCGACAAAAACATTAAGTACTATCTTGAAAAGTAATACTGTAACTTTTGTAGCTGGTGGTGCGGTGCAAGCTGTAAGTGCTGCTTATCTGACAAGAGTAGCAGGTATGAGTTTAGTAGAATATTTCCAGAGTCAAAAAGATAGTAATTCTGTGAACATTGAGAAATTAGGGAAAATTATTCAAAATGTGTTTAGCCAAACTCAACAAAATAACTTTTTAAAGTCTTTTGTTCCCCAGGTGATGAGTCATATTTTGCCACAAAATAAAAAATTAGAAGTTGTGCAAGCTCAGGCAGAATGATATGGCAATAGGTAATAGATATCTGTGCAAAATAACCAGTGAATTTTTAAGATAATAATCTACTGAGAAATCAAAAGATAATTCCATAGGTTAGTACAAATATTTTTCCTTTCTAAGACAAAGGACGACTGACAATGAATTAAACATAATTTACTGGATTACAAAAAAGTCGTATGCGCTATATGGCACTAAGGATTAAGGTTAGGATATTCTTCTTTTCCCGGTTTCTTGTTCCTTTTGCTCTTGCAACCAAAAGTGTTATTGTCTTAACCAAAAAACTTACTGCTATATAAGGTTTTTATGTAATTCCTATAATTGATTAATCAAGTGTAATACCAAATTAATATCAAGTTGCATAGAATTCAAATTTGAAAAATAATTGACCGAAGATAACCAAACATAAAGACAGAGGAATTAATATATTTCATTATTCTGCGCAGCCTCACATACAATTGGTTTAAGTGGTTATATCAAGTCGCATTAAACAACCAGAATAAACTTCGATCCTACCTTTGTTCCCCTTGATAAGGGAGAAACAAGCGGGAATATAAGTACAAAATTTTTCCCAGAGTTAATTAAGGTGACATGATATTAGCCATCGCTATCTGGATAGTCAGTATAGGGAAGTGGTTCAGAACTCATTTCGTACATCATCTCTTTAATATTTGAAATTCGATTGTCATTTTCATCAATCATTTTTTCAACCTTATCCCTCAATAATTCTTTCCAATTTTTTAGGCGTGTTAAATTTTCATAGTCTTCCTCATTTATTGCTACTTACAATAAATTCGATCTAAAATCATACAGGATCATTTCATTCTAGATTTTAGCAATGAATTTACTTACTTTCAGATAGGGAAAGATAAATTATCGGAAGCTCTAAATAACGTATTTTTGTCAAGACATAACATGGCAAAGTTTAGAATGAAATAGCCCTGAAAATCATAGGAGCTATATTCATCTATTCGAGCGTGATTTTCTTTGATAATTTATTTGATTTTACCTCTTACCAATTCTTCCCAATTTCTGAGAGTTACCAAATTATCGAAATCCGATAGCTCAATATCTATTGGCAAAAAATATGTCTATAAAAAATCTTTTCTTCTTTGACTCAGAGTAATTTGATAACTATCTTTTTTTGAGATTTTTTTTAACTTCAGCTCTTACTAAATCTTCCCAATTTGATAGACATTCTAAATCCCTCATAGATTGAGAATCTATAAAAAAATTAGACTTATACCAATTATAAACTTTTTCTTTCAAATCAATCACGAGTTTTTCAGAAATTATACTAATTAGACAGAGGCGTGGAAAATAAATAAACCTTTTAATTAGATCGGCTAAGGAAAGAAAAATTCACTCTAAAAAATCTTTTTTCGTGCCTTTTTCGTAAAAATATCTTACCTTTTGCCGTACGAAGCAGATGATCTGTTGCCTACTCCTGCAAAAAATCTATATCTTTTTCGCAGAGGTCTATTGATTTTTAGAGTAACTATAGCATTACTGGCGATTCGCGAGTAAATTGATGACAAAGGGTAATACCAATTTAATGTGAAGTTGCACAGAATAGATTTAAGCAGTGCAATACTTTTAGAAGTTTTTTTATATGCAGCTTCATAACAATTTGGTATAAGATAGAGGAACAGAAACCATAGTAAAATCTTTATTGGGAGTAGTTGTAGTTTTTTTCAAGTAGAAACGGCTTTGTTGCCCGTGCTTTTAAATTGGTGATTAAGACTAGGCAACAGATAATAAATAATAATAGGTAACACTTGACAGGAAATGGATCGGCGGAGATTTAGTTAATTCGCTCAAATCCAGTTTAAATGCGTCTTAGCTGATGAATACCATTTCACTTTAAATATGTCACAAATAGTTTCATACCTTGAACTGTGAAATAATCGTTTGAAATTAATCTCAGTAAAAGTTTTGGCTTTCCTAGACTAGCTATGATAACTTATTAGATAATAATTTCTCAAGCTCTTATTTGGGTCAGGTGTCGTAACCCCAAAACTTGATTTTTCTTAAAAAAGCATTTATATAATCTTGTAAACTATGCCTTGGATAGTTTTTAAAGGTTATTTTTGATTATTTTGTCATAACTACTCACCGAAGAGCCAAAGTTTTTAACTTGTACAATCTGAATGCTTGACTTTTGACTGTAGTGAAGTGTGTCTTACATTCTGAAGTTTCCTCAGAATTACACACTCGATATATGACTTCCGAGAAACGGTATAAATTTAAATTAGCTTACCATGCTAAAAATTTCTGGCAACATTTCTGTGTCAAAAATTTAGCATTTCCTAAATAAACTTTCAAAATCTATAACTAGTAAACTGAATATAGAAATTTACATTTAACTTAAATATATGAATCAGTTTTGAAAAAAAGGTAATATCGGCTTAACAAAAAAACTGATAGGTGAGTGCTAACTGCTATATTCATTTATTACTACTAATTTTATTTACTACTAAATTCTTTACTATAAATCTAACCTTGAATAACTCAAACATTTCCCCAGAAATAACTACCGAATCTACTCAACCTACAGCAAGTTACCGTAAAGAAGGTCAACTCCACTGGAAAAGAGCGCGGGCAAGTTTACGCAGAGCTTTAAATAGATATTCTCTGTTGCGAGAAGTGGCGCAAAAAATAACCGATCCGGAATTACCAGCTACCTTACAAACTCAATTAGACCTGTTAAAATCCAATATCGATAAACTAGACCAAGGAGTAATTCGGATTGCAACTTTTGGTCTTGTTAGTAGAGGCAAATCAGCAGTTTTAAATGCTTTGTTAGGTGAAAAAGTATTAGAAACAGGTCCGCTCAATGGAGTAACTCAATGGCCTCGCTCGGTGCGTTGGACACCGAATATTTCTACTAATTCTAGTCAACCAGAATTAGTAAAAGTAGACTTAATAGATACTCCCGGATTAGATGAAGTGGCGGGTCAAGTGCGTGGGGAAATGGCTAAGGAGGTAACTCGTCAAGCTGATTTAATTTTGTTTGTTATTTCTGGGGATATGACTCGCACTGAATATGATGCTTTGTCTGAGTTAAAAAAGGCGAGAAAGCCTTTGATTTTAGTCTTTAATAAAATTGATTTATATCCAGAAACGGAACGACAAGAAATTTACCAAAATCTACAACAAATTGCGGATAATAAGTCAGAAGATTTAGCAGATTTAACAAATATTTATTCTGTTTCAGAGATAGTAATGGTGGCAGCAGAACCAGCCTCAATACCTGTGAGAGTTGAATGGCCTGATGGTAGGATGACTCACGAGTGGGAAACTCCACTACCTCAAATAGATGAGTTGAGACAGACAATACTGAGGATTTTAGAGCAGGAAGGGCGATCGCTTTTGGCGTTAAATGCTTTATTACAAGCTAGGGAAGCTGAGGTAATTATTGCTCATAAAACTGTTAAGATTAAACAACAGGAAGCTGATGATTTAATTTGGGATTTTGCTAAGTATAAGGCTTTGGCTATTGCGATTAATCCGATTGCTGTTATTGATGTAATTGGTACTACTTTTGTAGATTTAGCTTTAATTCGTTCTTTGGCTCGTCTTTATAATTTGCCGATGACTAGTTATGAGGCTGGTAAACTTTGGAAAATAATTATGTTTAGTGCGGGTGGTATGTTGTTGGGAGATTTGGGTGGTAATTTGTTATTAGGTTTAGGAAAGGTTGATATTATTTCTTATGCCGGAGTTGCTGTTACTCAAGCTTCTATCGCAGCTTATGGAACTTATGCTATTGGTAGTGCTGCTAAGGTTTATTTGGAGAGGGGTTGTACTTGGGGACCTTTGGGGCAAGATATTGTGATTAATGATATTTTAAGTCAGGTAGAACCGGGTACGGTAATTTATCGTTTACAACAGGAGTTATTTAATCATAAAGGAATAAAGAAGGAGGGAGAAGGAATAAGTTAATACTTTGTCTGGAAAATATTTTTCATTGAGGATCAGTTTGATTAATTAGACCTTACATAGTATATTTAGTAAATTTTAAGTAATGGGGGTCAAGTGGTAATTGATACTGTCGAACGACGTTACAAAATTGGGTTCAAAGTCTATAAAACTCTTGAGTATCTAATAGATTTATCACATTTCAAGCTTCAATGTTAAGTTAATAAACAGTATCAATTTTTAGAAAGAGAGCTGTATAGTCGATAAAAATATAGTCAAATATGACACATCTTTATTTTTTTTGTGTTACCCGAACTGGATAAAATACAAAATCACGCCAGTTGCGTCAAGTCGGGAAACCAGCCCAACACACTAGCTCCTCTATCCTATTATAGCTAAGTGCAAAAGGTAGCAGCTTTTCTAATTATGTTCAAAGAACCGTTAACATCTGCATTGACTAATCTTCCACCACCCAGGGTCATTTCATTCTAGATTTTGGCAATTAATTTACTTACTTTCAGATAGGGAAAGATAAATTGTCTAAAGCTCGAAATAACGTATTTTCCTAAATACATAACATGGCACAGTTTAGAATGAAATAGCCCTGTCTACCACCTGTCCGATACAAATCTCATTTCACCTTTTTTCCGCTAAATTTTGACTTGTTTTTCTCCCCATGCTTGTAAACAGGGATTACATCATTACCGATAAAACTTGCTTTTGATGTATAAGATTATTCGGTATAGGAATTACTAATAAGCTGTTATTCTTTTAAATTGGTTTTTAAGATGGCGCTGGAGGGAACTCGTAATAGGGAATAGGAAAAGAATTGGGGAATATTTTGCTGATTTGAGAAAACCCAGTTTAAATGCGTATCAGCTTACACCCACAAAAATTGTATCTTATGATTTTCCTTCATAACTTTGAGCCGTATAACAGACAATAAATATCACAGAAAAAAGACAATTGACTATGAGACTTGCCTTATATGATGTCTCATTTAACAACTATAATAAATAATCTTTCCCCAACCTCGTAAGGATGTTGTATACAACGTCCCTACATTGCGGTTAATTAATACTTGATATTAATATCTGCAGCATTACGATAGCAGTCAATAGGATTTCTAAATACGTTATTCTGAAACAATTTTATTAATATTCATCCCTTGAAAATTGTATTAGTTTAATATAATCAATATTGAACACCATTATTCCCTATCCTAGAACCAACAGGCGGGCAATGTGATATGTACTTAAGTTGAATTTGACTTAGTTCTAAGAGCTTGTTCCTAGTTAATTTGAATGAGAAAATCAAATATTTCCACAAGCTTTCCTGATAGAGATAAAATTGAAAAGATTGGAATAATTTCATCAAAGCCTTCCCTGTATATATCCCGAAGTCAAACTTAGTAATTGATATTCATCCCTTGAAAATTGTATTAGTTTAATACAATCAATATTGAACACCATTATTCTTTATCCTACAACCAACACCAGGGCAGTGTGATATGTACTTAAGTTGAATTTGACTTAGTTCTAAGAGCTTGTTCCTAGTTAATTTGAATAAGAAAATCAAATATTTCCACAAGCTTTCCTGATAGAGATAAAATTGAAAAGATTGGAATAATTTCATCAAAGCCTTCCCTGTATATATCCCGAAGTCAAACTTAGTAATTGATTTAACATTTAACTATCCTTAAACCTTCCCTGAAGTGAACAACTGTAGTTACTACTGCTATTACGAAATAAAAGATTCTAATTACCCAAAAACATAAACTCATTGTTCCAGAAATGATTCCTGGTGGAACTCCTATTAACCTCACAAATTTTGAATTAACAGTTTTCTCTAATCTATTTAAGTTATCCATCTGTACTTTTTTTTCAGGGAGAATGGGAAATTGGGCGGTATATAAATAAAAGCCATAGATACCATCATTTGCTACTCTTTTCTTTAAAAATGAATTAGCTAGTAGTTCAGCTTGATTAAGGGATAAATTATCGTTAATTGCTATTTGTTCAACCCAGATATCATATCGCACCATTTGAGTAGTGATAAAAATTATTGGGACTAAAATTATTAATAGAATCGTACTGACATAACGCCCTAGATACTTAGGTAAAAAAATTGTTGCTAAACCAAAACCCATTCCTACTACAGCAAAAGCAACTATATTAAATAGTTCAACTATTTCTATTCCTCTCAAAAAATCACCGAATACTATTAAACTATATAAAAATTTATCGGCTAATTTAACAGATATCATTTTGGCAGACACGATAGTGCTAAAAATAAACGAAATACATAATATATATATAGATAGTTTAATCAAAAATAGAAAAAATATAGTAATTTTTCGGCTGAAAATGATTAAAAGCATGGACATACATTCATTTTAATAGTTATATAGCAATCCTAAATTGGTTGTGGCAAAATTCCATACTGAAAAAGCTTTGGAAAATCGAATATTTGACAAGGGTGCAAAAAACTTAAATAGCCACTTAAGTATTTTAAAAGAGCTGCAAAAATGATCGAATTTTCTGATGAAACTTTTGACTTGCAACCAAATATCTTCTACCGGGTTTTGCTCCGGGGCATTCGGGGCAAATTTTGTACAATTTATCAACCATTCCTCTTCTAATAAATCTTGATTTATTGTGAGCAAGTATTCTCGCAATTCTTGAGAATTATGGTAAGTTGCTCCATGCCAAAATATTGCCTATCTTTTTTCCGCCCTTTGCCCTTGCAAATATTTAATAAATTGAATGGTATTTTCAGTATTTCCACTTTGATACTCTTGAACTATAAATTCCTTTGTTTGATAGTCTAAGGCCCCATAATATGTCTGTCTTTCCTTTTCATTTTTAATTGGAATTTCTAT
>JBARXI010000590.1:0-3430 GCA_049647275.1 Microcoleaceae cyanobacterium | reverse complement strand
GAACGTCCTTACTGTGGTCTACCCAATTGAAAACCGCTGTAAGAAATTATCAACAGAGCGGGACTTACGCACAGACACTATCTGTAGGGGCAATTTCCTCCGGAATGCTCCGCTTTCCATGAATTGCACCTAGAAAAAACACTACTTATAGATGCTTTGCGTAAGTCCTGAGATATTACATCAGCAGATTCGGTAGTGCAATTAACCGGATTTGATATCACAAGTCAGAAGTTATACCAATTTGTTAAAGCTATCAAAGAGTTCGATCCCCCCAACCCCCCTTACCAAGGGGGGCTTAAGAATTAACTAGCTATCAGCTTTTCCTTAGGTCATGCGGAGCAAACAGCATTTAGCTGGAGCGCTAAAAATTCGAGGGTAACGGTCCCCCACTATAATTTGAAAAAATTAGTGGTGCGCCTTTTATGGGGGTTTGAATCCCCCATTATACACGCCAGAAAAGCTGATAGCTGAGTGCTGAGTGCTGAGTGCTACTTCAAGATTCATGTCATAACTTTATTTGATTGCCATTCAAGCTTATGTTAGAGTGGGGAAAAAATCCGGCCCTAAGAACACAAACTAGAACAAAAATCCCTAAGCTGAAATATTGATATGAAAGCATTAATTCTCTCTGGTGGAAAAGGCACAAGGTTACGCCCTCTAACTTATACAGGAGCAAAGCAATTAGTACCAGTTGCGAATAAACCTATTTTGTGGTATGGAATTGAGGGTATTATTGCAGCAGGTATTACCGACATTGGAATTATTATTAGTCCAGAAACCGGAAAAGAAGTAGAAGAATTAACAGGAAACGGCGAAAAATTTGGAGCTAATATTACCTATATTCTGCAAGAGCAACCTGCTGGTTTAGCTCATGCGGTGAAAATTGCTCAACCATTTTTGGCAGATTCTCCTTTCATAATGTATTTAGGAGATAATATTATTGAGAGTCGGCTCGATCAATTTTTAGATACTTTTAAACAGGAAAAATTAGATGCTTTAATTCTGCTGCGGAAAGTTCCAAACCCTACAGCTTTTGGCGTGGCAAAAATAGACGAAAATGGAAGAGTTTTAGGATTAGTAGAAAAACCTAAAGTGCCACCATCAGATTTAGCACTAGTAGGGATATATTTCTTCTCAAATAAAATACATGATGCAATTGCTAATATTCAGCCATCAGCCAGAGGAGAATTAGAAATTACTGATGCTATTCAATATTTAATTGACCAACAAATCTCCGGTGCAGATAATGGAATTTCTGTACAAGCACGTACCTTAGAAGGTTGGTGGTTAGATACAGGGAAAAAAGATGATTTACTCAGTGCAAATCAAATTATTTTAGATACCCGCTTAACTAATTCAATAGCAGGAGAAATAGATTCCCAAAGTCAAATTATTGGGCGAGTAAAAATAGGGGAAAATACCAAACTAATTAATTGTAGTGTTCGAGGTCCGGTGATTATTGGAGATAACTGTCACTTAGAAAATTGTTTTATAGGTCCTTATAGTAGTATTGCCGATAATGTAACTTTAATCGATGTTGATATTGAACATAGTGTGATATTACAAGGGGCAAAAATTATCGAAATTCATCAACGTATTGTTGATAGTTTACTCGGTCGTCGTGCCCAACTAATTAATGCTCCACAACGTCCTAAAGCATTACGATTTATGATTGGTGATGATAGTCAAATAGAACTAACATAATCAGGTCTTACCCAAAGACAACATATATAGCACCTATAAACTTAGGCGATCGCTACTTAAGTTAAAGCGATCGCCCCGCTTAACTAAGCCTGGACGATCGCTTCTCATTCCTAACCTGATTATTGATTGTTAGTTCCTGAGATTACCCATTAGTTTTCACAATAGACAGTAAGTTAGTTCTTACTTCAAAGCCTTGGAAAAATCCCACTACTGACATAAATTAAGACTCACTGCATCAAGACGAGTACCATAACTATTAGCTGTCTCATTGAGATTATCAAAGCTGAGAATAGTTTCAGTGCTTTTAGCTTCCAGGTTGTAGGTTTTCTCCTCCCATGCAGTATCACTGTCAATTTTATCTAGTTCGGCAACTAATTCATTTCCCCAATGCACATTTAGTTTGTCATGTTCGACAGCAGCTGGATTATCACTAGCTTTAAATGCAAAGGTTAGCTTGTAAGTCTTTCCTACCTCAGTGGCAATTGTCTGAGAAATTTTAGTCGTTGAATTATTACTATCTAGATCCACAAGTTGTAACCCATCGTAGGGGTTGTTGATGTATTGATTAATTTCTATGTTCTTGCCTTGGGATAAATCCCAGTCCTCAATAGAGGGTTCGACACTGTAATAAGAGACTACTGGTTTTTCAAAACTGCCATTTAGTGCTAAGTTTTTCTCTGCCGTATTTTCACACAGGGCTACAGGAGGAATATCGGTCTTAATCTCAAGGTTATCAAAGGCAACATTCCCTACGGGAGTACCCCCCCGAGGTACGTTTATTTCAAAGCCGATCTTAGACCCCAAGTTCGGATCGCTTTCTGCAACAGAATACTTAAAAGACCACGATATCGTTTCTCCTGGTTTAGGAGTAGGTCTTACACTTGATATTGGAGTAAGTAGGATACCTCCAGCAGTCATGCCAACTTTACCAACCGGAGTATAGGGATAGTTGGTATAGTCGCATACATCAATGGTTGCAGTGTACTCACCAGGAATTAATTCCTGATTCAAGGTAATGAATTCTTTTCCTGATATACCGAGATTGTTCATTCCCATGGTCTTGTTCCCAGCAGTGGTAGAGCAACCATAGCCTGAGTAGAACCTTGCGGCTCCTATCCAACCACCTCCACTTTCTATTGGGTCTGAAATAGAAATATTCTGTGCTGTAGTGATTGCAAGCACCTCCGGTGCGCTGATTATCAAGCAACTAAATGCTAGCACTGCTGAAATCATCCACGCTACTATTTTTGTCATCTTTGTTGTCTCAATAGTAAAAATCTAGATTACTACCTTATCTTATACCTTAAAATTAACATTAATCAAACCACAGGTTTGACATTTACTGCGGGTGAGTTTCAGGCTGATTAATGTTCACAACCTATTTAGGATTCTATAGATCTGGTTAAGAAAATTATACTAGAAGTTTAAGTTGTGTTTGTAAGTCTAATCCTAATAGTAGCCTGTGAGTAAGCGATCGCATTAAAGCAGAAATTGCCCCTCCCCAAGTTGGAAAAAGCGATCGCCTTTGCTTGTTTGAGTGGGGCGATCGCTTTTCTCAACTAAATAACCTGATTGTTGATAGTGAGTTCCCGATCTTACTAATAGACATCTGGTGGAAAACAAATAAACCTTTTAATTAGAGCGGCTAAGGAAAGAAAAAATCACCCGAAAAAATCATTTTTCGTGCTTTTTTTGTAAAAATATCTTACCAGATGAGCTGTTGCCT
>JBARXI010000589.1:0-2905 GCA_049647275.1 Microcoleaceae cyanobacterium | reverse complement strand
CCTGACTCCTGACTCCTGACTCCTGACTCCTGACTCCTGACTCCTCTATCGTTATTTATAACTATTCAACCGGACATGATATAACTGTTAACTGATAACTGACAAAAAAAGTGGAGGTAAATCTAAGTATACCCCCACTCAAAAAACTAAATTTTTACCCCAACTACACTGTCTCTGCTGCAGTAGTCTGCACAGCAGGTTGAGGTTGGAATTGGAATAGAGAATAAACCACATTTCGGCGAATATCCGTCATCATATCCAAGAACAACTCATAACCTTCACTCTTATACTCTATCAACGGGTCTTTCTGACCATAACCCCGTAAACCAACAGACTCGCGCAACGCATCCATCTGCTGTAAATGCTCCCGCCACAAAGTATCAATTTGCTGCAAAATAAAGAAACGTTCTGCATCTCGCATCAAACCACCACGAATCTGATTTACCTGTGCTTCCTTAATATCATAAGCATTCCTCACCTGTTCGTGCATAAAAGTCTTAATCTCATCCATCGATAGATCGAATAATTGCTCTGGAGTTAAATCTGCCAACAGATACACAAACTCTTTCACCTTACCTACCAACTTATCCAACTCCCACTCTTCCGAAGGCAACTCAGGATTAATATACGCCTCAACGATATCATCCATAGTTTGTTCGGCATATTTAATCACCTGCTCTTTCAAATCCCTACCTTCCAATACCCGTCGGCGTTCGGCATAAATAGCCCGACGTTGATTATTCATCACTTCGTCGTACTCAAACACCTGCTTTCGCATATCGTAATAATAAGTTTCCACCTTCTTCTGAGCACCTTCGAGGGAACGAGTTAACATTCGAGACTCAATTGGCATATCCTCCTCTACCTGGAATAGATTCATCAAGCCAGCCACGCGATCGCCTCCAAAAATCCGCAACAGATTATCATCCAAACTCAAGAAAAATCTGGTCGATCCGGGGTCTCCTTGTCGCCCAGCTCTACCCCTTAACTGATTATCAACACGACGTGACTCGTGGCGCTCAGTACCGATAACGTGCAACCCACCAAGGCTAACTACCTCATCATGTTCCCTATCTGTGTAACTTTCATATTCCTTGCGAATCAAATTATAGACTTCCCGCAACTTTTGAATTACTGGGTCTTTAGTGGGGGCTTTTTCGGCAGCGATCGCCAGTTTATCTTCTACCACTAATTCAGGCAGCCTTCGCTCACCATACTCTTGCACGGCAAAGTTGACAGTATCTTTCAATATCTGTTCGGTTTGTGGTGACAATTTAGTAGGAAAGATTTCTGGAGACACTTTCCAAGTTTTCACCTTTTTATCTGGAGCAAAACCTTTTGCTGAATTTTGCTTTTTGACTCCAGGTACACGCACCATACCCATGGCATCATCGTCTTCTGGCTTAACTAATCTAGGCATGATGTACTCTCGCAATTTCAGCCTGGCCATATAATCGGCGTTTCCACCCAAAATAATATCAGTGCCTCGACCTGCCATATTTGTGGCAATGGTAACTGCACCTTCGCGCCCTGCCTGCGCCACAATTTCTGATTCTCGCTCCACATTTTCTGGTTTAGCGTTCAGAAGTTGGTGAGGAATTTTAAGTTCGCTTAGTAGCCGAGAAAGCACCTCTGATTTTTCTACACTGGTTGTACCTACTAATACAGGTCGCCCATTTTCGTGCATATCTGCGCATTCTTGTGCGATCGCTTTCCATTTACCTGGCTCTGTTTTGTAAACTACATCTGATAAATCTACTCTGCCAGTAGGTTTATTTGTCGGTATGATTGTTACTTGCAGGTTATAAATTTTTTCAAATTCTGTTTCTTCAGTTTTTGCTGTTCCTGTCATCCCCGATAATTTCGGGTAAAGTAGGAAGAAATTTTGATAAGTAATAGTTGCCAGTGTTTGAGTTTCTGGTTGAATATCTACTCTTTCTTTTGCTTCTATCGCTTGATGCAGACCATCGCTCCAACGTCGTCCAGGCATTACTCGCCCGGTAAATTCATCAACAATAACTACTTCTTCATCACGCACAATGTAGTTAACATCTTTAATAAAAAGTTCTTTGGCTTTCAGGGCATTAAAAACAAAATGTGCCCAAGGGTCTTCCGGGTTATATAAATCTTGTACTCCTAATAATGTTTCAGCTTCGGCAAAACCTTCATCAGTTAACAGTACATTTCGTGCTTTTTCGTCTACTTCGTAATGTTCTTCTTTACTTAAAGCTGCTGCTATTTCTGATGCTCTGATATATTTTTCACTAGGTCTTTCTACTTGCCCAGAAATAATTAGGGGGGTGCGTGCCTCATCTATCAGTACCGAGTCAACTTCGTCAATAATGCAAAAATTAAATGGACGTTGTACTACTTCGTCCATTGTAGTTGCCATGTTATCTCGTAAGTAGTCAAACCCCACTTCACTATTAGTAGCGTAAGTAATGTCACAGGCATAATTTTTTTTCCGTTCCTCTGGGTTCATTCCCTGCTGAATTAGGCCCACTGTTAAACCGAGGAATCGATGGACTTGCCCCATCCATTCTGCATCTCGTTTAGCAAGATAATCGTTAACTGTAATAACGTGTACGCCTTTGCCTGTTAGGCCATTTAAGTATGCTGGTAGGGTTGCTACTAGGGTTTTACCTTCCCCGGTTTTCATTTCTGCTATTTGGCCCTGATGCAGAATAATGGCCCCTAGTTGTTGGACATCAAAATGTCGCATACCCAGTACCCGTTTTCCGGCTTCTCTTACTACTGCGAAGGCTTCTGGTAAAATTTCTTCTAATATTTCTTTTTCTTCGTTCTTGGATGTTGCTTTTTCTAGGGCCTGTCTAAACTCTTCTGTTTTTGCCCTGAGTTGTTCATCTGAAAGCTGTTGAATATCTTATTCGAGTATGTTAATATC
>JBARXI010000588.1:0-6433 GCA_049647275.1 Microcoleaceae cyanobacterium | reverse complement strand
CAGGGCTATTTCATTCTAAACTGTGCCATTTTCTGTATTTACGAAACTACGTTATTTCAAGCTTTAGGGATTTTATCTTTCGTTTCCTGAAAGTAAATAAATTCATTGCCAAAATCTAGAATGAAATGACCATGGTATTCTTTTAGTCTAAGTTATTACAGCGTTTGTTGTTTTCTCTGTTGACAAGGTTACTAATTTTGCATGACTACTCATATGTATTCGGAATAGCTTTAACTAAAGTAATCGCCCTAACAGTCATAAACATTGATAAGGCTAACCATAGTATATGATTACTTTGGAAAAACCAACCGACTATAGCAAAAGGTAAAAATCCTACTAAACTAGCAATTAAAGTAGAATTGCGTAATAAACTTCCTTGAGTTAAACCGAGAAAATAGCCATCTAACATATAAGCCATACCCCCAAACCCCAAAACAGGTATTAACCAAAAAACATAACTATTAATATTCTTAATAACCTCAGCATGATTAGTCAACAAACTAAATAAAGGAGTAGGGAATAAACAGAATACTAGAGCAAAAATCAAACCAATACTTACACTCACTATTCCTGATAAATTTACCAATACCCTTAATTGTTCTTGATTTCCCTCACCATAACTTTTTCCTGCTAGACTTTCTGTGGCAAAAGCTAAACCATCAATAAAATAAGCAGCTAATGTCACTATCTGTAGTAATAGGGTATTAGTTGCTAAAACTAAAGTATCTATGTATGAGCTTAAATTAGTAAATATAGCAAAAGTAGAAATTAGGGCAAAAGTGCGAATCAGAATATCTCGATTGAGGATAAAAATTGCCATAATTACTTGAGGTTGCCAAATACCCTTAATTAACTGAGGAATTTTTCCACAAGGTATTAACCGAGAAACAAAAATTATGCCTACTACCAAAGTAACGTATTGACTTATAGCTGTAGCACTACCAGCACCGCTACTTTCCCATCCCCAACGTACAATAAAAAAATAATCTAAGATAATATTTGTTGCTTTATTAACTACTGATAATAGTAAAACTTTTCCTCCTTGCTCTAGTCCTAAAAACCAACCTATTAAGACAAAATTTAATAAAGTGGCAGGTGCGCCCCAAATTAAACTTTTATAGTAATTAATACCACTAGCTTTTACTTCTGGAGTTGCACTAAGTAAATTAAAGCCAATTTCTCGTAAAGGATATTGAAAAATCAGAATAATTGTGCCAATAACTAAAGCAATTAAGCAATTGCGTAGACAAATTTGTTTTACTTCCTGATGATTTTCACTTCCTCTAGCTTGAGCAGTTGTACCAGTAGTACCCATTCGCAAAAAGCCAAAAGTCCAGTAAATATAGTTAAATAAAATTGTGGCTAGGGAAACTCCTGCTAAATGATGAATTTCATCTAAATAGCCTAAAAAAGCTAAGTCTACTAGACTTGCTAAAGGCACCATTAAATTAGATAAAATATTGACTAAAACTAATCTGAAAAAGCCATGATAAATATCAGATTTCATATTTGGGAAAAAAGAGAAGGTAAAAGAGAGTAAAGTGGTTATATATTTGTTTTGAAAAGAGCAAATAATCTCAGTGTTGAATAGATAAGAGAAAGTTATTAGCTGGTCTGAACACAGAGATGAGAGAAGTGACTTTTTGAATTCTCAAAATTCAGTAGTCTAGGGAAATATCAATCTTAGAAATATCCTCCTTACATTTAAGATAACTATCTAATTCGGTTGTCCGCCTTAGCAATAATAATTTTTATCAAAAGAAATTGGCTTTGCCCTGGGAATAAAACTATTGACTATTACAGATGGCAAAGAAGCTTATTTATGAGAGTTTGGCAAAAAAGCTGTAGAGTTTTTAATTTTAGGATGATGACTTATAGAAATTTCATCTTTTGGGTTCTTGTCATTAATAACCTACATGGAAACGTGACCTACATCTAACCCGAATATAGCACTATATGCAGTATATCCAAATGTACCTTTCCAGAAATTAATTATCGTTGTCATAATATTTACCTTATCTAAATGTATAGGTAGAAAAAAGTTGAAGTCTGTTGAGAAATAATATCCCAAGATTGATAAAAAGTGGATTCACTTACAGTAATTTACTCAGATGGTGAAGTACAGTTTATATTAATCTCTTTTTCTTATTCCCTGAACTCCTAAAACTTTGTATTTCATCAACTAGAAAACTGCTGTAGCTATCTTTGACGATTAAAGCATTTCTTTTTATTTTTAACTTGAATTTGTTTTTTTTCCTCATTAAATTCTTCGATTTTAGTAAATTCAAGTGGTTGATTTAGTTGAATATTATAAACTGTAAAAATAGCAAAACCAGCACTCCCAATTGCCAGAAAACCAATAATACTTATCAATACTATTTGAGTAAACTTTCGTATTTGAGAAGGGGATAATATTTCTAAGGGAATTAAAGCATCAAGAGCTAATTCTGCTGATGAATACCTATCTTTATAATTAGGTTGTACCATTTTTTCTAGCCAGGCAATAAAGTCTTGACTGAGGTGGTTTACTTGCTGCTGAAAATTAATTTTTCCCATGTCATCCATCAGACTGCCTACTTCTGTTGCAGGGGTGTTTGTTAATAAACAAATTAATGTTGCACCGAGACTATATAAGTCTGATGCTGTTGTTAATTCGCGATTAAACATTTGTTCTGGAGGCATAAATCCTAATGTACCTTTGACTACGCTACTAACAGCAACTTCTCCTCCTCCTATTCTGGCAAAACCAAAGTCTACTAGGCTAATGTTCATCTGGTTATCTAGTAGAATATTTTCTGGTTTTAAGTCTCTATGAATTACAGGTGGAATTCTGTTTTGGAGATATTTAATAATTTCTAGAACTGAAATTGCTATTTGTTTTATTTGTTGGGGTTGCCATTTTTGAGAAGTTGCTAAATTTGCTAAAGAAATAGCGTTTTTATATTCTTGTACCATACAGAAACCTGATGGTGTTTGGAAGGAATCTAAGTAGTGGGGAATGTTGGGATGGTCTAATGTTTTTAATACTTGAACTTCTCTTTCATAGGCTTGATATTCTGACCAATGCGCTCCGGTTGTAGCAAATTGAAATTGTTTTACTACTACTGTTTTTTGAGTGTTAATTTCTGTGGCAAGATAGGTGACTCTTCCACCTGCGCGGTTGTGTCCGAGTTCTTTGATTATTTGATAGCCGTAGTTGGAAAAATTAGGGTAATTATTCATGGGTTTTTAGTAGATTTTTAGGGGAATAGGAAATAGAAAGGAATTAAATTTTTACATCAGACTCTATAGCGCTATATTTTGATTATGGCTTAATTAAGTTTGGCTCTACTTTTCTGTATTTAGAAACCATTCTGATAGGTTTGAATAGTAAGTAAATCAGGGGTATTAGAGTCGCAGAAAGAGAGGCGATCGCTCCTCCTGCTGAGACTAAAATTTCTCCTAAAGTCAAGCAATATACTTGAAGTAGGACTTCAAGAAAAATTCCCAAAGTTATACCTAAGCTCAAGTAAAATCCTATGGTTAAAAGAACTATAAATTTCTTTTCCCTTTCGGAGAATGATTCATAAAACTTGTTCTCACTTATGGCAACAACTAATAGTTTTAATATCTGCCAAGAAAAGCCTGTTACACCATAACATACTGCTACGATTATAATTACAAATAATAATATATATGGTAAATTAAATAAGAATGCCAATAGTATCGCCAAAGGGATTAGTGTCGAAAATACAAAACTTATTATTAATGTAAATATTATCATACTTATTATTGAGAAAAATACAATTTTACTTAATAACATTGTAGGGATTTTTATTATGTAATTACATAAAACATATATTGTTATAGGTATTACTGATAACAATATCAATAGAGGATTTAACTTTAATAATATCAAACTGCCAGATATACAAGCCACCATCAGTACAAACTGACAAAAAAGGATTAAGTTAGGTTTCAATTGAGGCAAATTACCAGTTTTTACCTCAATATTTATAGTTTCAATTTCCGATGCTGAATTATTATGTAAAAATATCTCTCTTCTATAAACTTCATTTTCTACTAACTTACTGGTATCGACTGTAATTTCACACCCTACATAATTGCCTTCAAACTTATGAGGTGAAAATGAAATCCAACTATGGTCATAAGGAGTATGAGGAGGGTCACTTACATGGGGAGCAACTTCCCATCTACCAGATAAAATTGTCTCTGGAATAGGATTACTAACTGTTATTCTTTCTGTTAATTTCTTTCCCCATAGATTGCTAATAAATGCTAGATTTTCCTGACTAATTCTAACTTTTGGTAAACGATTAACATCTAAAGGTCGAAGAACAGCTAAAGCCACCTCAGCATTTTCATATCTATCAGTATATTTTGGTTCTGCCATCTTTTCCAACCAATTAATCCACCCTCTTTCTAATGGTGGAACTAAATGACGAAAAATTATCAGATAATTTGCATCAATTAAATTGCCAATATCTGCCGATTTTATCCCAGTTAATAAACAAATTAATGTCGCACCAAGACTATATAAATCTGAAGCTGTTGTTAAGGAGCGATTAAACATTTGTTCTGGAGGCATAAATCCCATCGTACCTTTAACAACACTACTTGCTGCTATTTCTCCTCCTCCCATTCTGGCAAAACCAAAGTCTACCAAATAAACATTTAACTCCTCGTCAATTAAGATATTTTCCGGTTTAATATCTCGATGAATCACAGGTTGTGGTTGATTTTGCAGATAGACTAAAATTTCTAAAATCGAAATAGCAATCTGTTTAATTTCTTGGGGTTGCCACTGACGAAAAGTACCAGCAGATTCCGCATTAATATATTCTTGAATCATGCAAAAACCATCAGCAGTTTGAAAAGAATCTAAGTATTTAGGAATACTTGGATGCTGGAGACTTTTTAAGACTTCAATTTCTTGTTCGTAAGCATCATATTCTGCCCAAGTTGCTCCGAGTTTAGCAAATTGAAATTGTTTAATAACTACCTTTTTTTGAGTCTGGATATTTTCAGCTAGATAAGTGACTCGCCCACCAATATTATTGTGTCCGAGTTCTCTAATTATTTGATAGCCGTAGTTGGAAAAATTCGGGTAATTATTCATGGGTTTTTAGTAGATTTTGAGGAACACGAAGCAGTTAAATTATTGGAGATACTTCCTGATAATTATATTTTGATTATGCCTTAATTAATTTTGGCTCAAATTTTTGTAGCTAGCTATTATTTTCAAAGATTTTCATATTACTTCAAGAAGTAAAGACCGAAAGATAAAATAGCGGCATATAGGGTAATAGAAAAAGAGGCGATCGCTACTTTTTCTACATATTTCCATTTCTACTGAAGTTATGCAGTGTAGAAGTTCAAAATAATATCTCCACAACCAACAAAAATTATTGATAATTTCTTAATTTGGTCTTAGACCTCTTCATTTATGAAGAAAATCAATTATAAAATATTTTCCTTAAGTTCAATCGTATCCGTTTCAAGGAAAGGTAATTATCCATTATTCATTGTTCATTATCAATTGTTGAACACCTTTCCGAACTACATATATTACACTGCGTAGTACAATGTAACCATAAATCCTCAAAGTTAGGAATTATGCAAAAATAATCAAGAAAACAAGACTATCGAAAATAATACGGAGAAAAACTGTGGACTCCAAATATAACCCTGTATCCATTGAACAAAAGTGGCAAAAAATCTGGGCTGAACAAAATCAAGATCAAACCCCTACAGACAAGAATCAACAAAAATTCTACGCTCTATCCATGTTCCCCTACCCATCCGGGAACTTACACATGGGTCATGTTCGTAACTACACCATCACCGATGTCATTGCCCGACTCAAGCGGATGCAAGGTTATCGTGTCCTGCACCCCATGGGTTGGGACGCCTTTGGACTACCAGCAGAAAACGCAGCCATTGACCGAGGCATTCCACCGTCCAAATGGACCTACCAAAACATCGCCCAAATGAAAGAACAACTAAGACGTTTGGGTTTCTCCATCGACTGGGAAAAAGAAGTCGCCACCTGTTCCCCCGAATACTACCGTTGGACTCAATGGATATTCCTCCAATTTTTCCAAGCAGGTCTCGCTTATCAAAAAGAGTCCGCCGTTAACTGGGACCCCATTGACCAAACCGTACTTGCCAACGAACAAGTAGATGGCGAAGGTCGTTCCTGGCGTTCCGGGGCAAAAGTCGAACGTAAATTGTTGCGTCAGTGGTTCTTCAAAATTACCGACTACGCCGAACAACTCCTCAACGACTTGGACAAATTGTCCGGTTGGCCAGAGAGAGTTAAAACCATGCAGGCCAACTGGATAGGTAAATCTGTCGGTGCTTATCTGGAATTTCCCATAGTGGGGATGGATAAAAAAATCGGTGTCTTTACCACCAGACCCGATACTGTCTA